>CAMGGT010000073.1 GCA_946055715.1 uncultured Clostridia bacterium
CTTCTACCTCAATGCCACGATGGCCCCCCGCTGGACCTACACCTTTGACGGTATGTACCGCGTCAAGTGGGACAATGTCATGGCCGCCAAAGCCCGCGGCGAGAAGGTGATGGTGCTGGTGGCCGGTTCTTCCGCCGTCTTCGGCTTCTCTGCGCAGTATATGGAAAAACTGATGGACGGAGAATACACGGTCGTGAACTTCGGCACCATCTGCACCACCGCAGGCAGACTGTATGTGGAAGCACTCGCCTCCCTTCTGACCGAGGACGACATCCTCATCTGGGCACCGGAGGCCTCCACCGCCTATCAGATGGGCTCCGGCGTGCTTGACACCTTCAAGATCTTCCGCGACACCGAGGGTATGTACAACGTTTACCGCGCGGTGGACATTGCGCACTTCTCCAACTATTTTGCCGGCATCACCGACTTCAACTCCGGCGCAAACGGCCGTATCGGCAAAGCTGCCCAAGACTATAACGGCTATAACATCCCTTCCGATCCCAATGCCACCGCCACCCCCTATGATTTCAGATGCACCCATCCCGACACCTATGCCATCATCAACTACTACGGTGACCTGATCGCCGGCACCAAAAAGAACACCACCCAGAACAAGACCCCCGGCCACAAGGTCTCCTTTGACGGCAAGACCACTTCGGAGGTCATCAACGGCAGCACGGTCAGCGGGTCTGACATCACCACCTACGCCCCCTTGGCCAAAGCCGCGCTGAAGGCCCTGTCCGACAAGGGCGTGGGCGTGTACTTCGGCTTCTGCCCCGTCAACGAGAAGGCGCTGATCGGTTCTGCCGGCACTACCAGCCAGCAGAGCTGGTATAATGCGTTTGTGGCCGAGCAGTTCGGCGCGACGGTGCTTGGCTCCTGCACGAACCATGTCTTCGCATGGAGCTACTTCACCTCCGGCGACTCTCATCACCTCATCGACAAGGGCACCCAGCTGAACACCTACCGCTACTACACCGAACTCTGCGCCGCGCTGGGCCTGACGGCCAAGACCGAAGCAGAGGCAAAGGCCGCCGGCGCGGGCGTGCCCGGTATCGACTGGTGAAGCGTGCTGTTGCGCCTGCAACAGCATCAAGTAAGAAGTTAAAGTGAAGAGTGAAAAAGTCATATAGTTGATGGCCGGATCATTGCCTCCCTCCGGGATGGGAGCAAGGAGCAAGCGGGCGCAAAAGTAAAGCATGTTGCATTGCACGGTACAATTGTATATTTGTCATTTACGGCCGCCATAGAATGTTCTCCTCATCCACCGCTTCGCGGTCTCCCTTCCCCGCCGGGGAAGGGAGACCAATGATAGACCTACGGCAAAGGGGCTGTCGCAAATGCGAAAATGCACTTGCAACATCCCCTTTGCTCTCTTTTCAGCCCCGTTTTCATGCGATAGCCCCTTCGCTATGAGGACATCTGCGGCCGCTTTTTTGCTTTTTTGCCGGTTTATCCGTTTTTGCGTCTATTTCTGCTTTTTTTGCTTTTACTTTCCGCATTTTTTGTCCGAAAGGAAAACCGTATGAATCTTGCTGTGTTGACTGTGCTGTGGCAGATCGCGGGACGCTTCCTGCAACCCTATGCCGAGCTGCTGCCCCGCCTTCTGTGGGGCGGCGTGGCGCTCTGCTATCTGGTGCTGTTGGTGCTGCCCGCAAAAGGGCCTGTCGGCCGGGTCTTTTCTAAGATGTTTCTTGTCGCGTTGCTCTGCTTGCATGTGGCGGGCATCTATGTGCTGATGGCGGCGGGCGTGTCGCTGGAATGGATCCTGGCGCTGCTGCTTGCCTCGGCCGTGGTGGGCGTATCGCTTGGCGACCTGCGGGGCGGTGGGAGATACACCGTCATGCTTTGCCTGTGCGCGGTGGCCGTCTGTGTGCTGCTTCTGGCAAAGGTGTCTCTTTGGATGCCCATTCTCGCGGCGACTCTGACCGTACTTGTGTGCGTGCTTGCCCGGTGCAGAAAGGGAGGGCGTGACAGATGACCTTCAATTCCGTCGCTTTTCTTATCTTCTACCCCCTGGTACTGCTGGGGTATTTTCTCTGCCGCAAGATCGGCGGCAAGGTGGGCAGGAACCTGTGCTGGGTCTTTCTGCTTGCGGCCAGCTACTTCTTCTATATGTACAGCCAATGGCGGCTGGTGTGGCTGATCCTCTTTACCACCCTGGTCTCCTGGCTCTGTTCGCTTGCCATCGAAAGCACAAACGACCGCCTGCAAAAGGCCGAGTCGGAAGGCCGCGCCACCCCCGCCGTGCGCCGCCGCGCCAAGGCGGGCAAAACGCTGTGCCTGGTGCTCACGCTGGTGGCCTCGCTTGGCGTGCTGTTTTACTATAAGTACATCAACTTCATCCTGGGCACCGTCTCCACCGTTGCGGGGTGGTTTGGCGGCAGCGGCGCGCCGCTGACCGTAGAAGGGGTGCTGTTGCCGGTGGGCATCTCGTTTTACACCTTCCAGACCCTATCTTATGCCATTGATGTCTATCGCGGTTCCATCAAGACAGAGCGGCACTTCGGCTACTATGCGCTGTTTGTTTCCTTCTTCCCCCAGCTGGTGGCCGGCCCCATTGAACGGCCGGGCAACCTGCTGCCGCAGCTCAAGGCGTTTATGCCCATCGGGCAGGACGACGTGCGGCGCGGTCTGCACAAAATGGCCGCCGGCTTCTTCAAGAAGCTGGTGGTGGCCGACCTGATCTCGGCCTATGTCAACCGCATCTATAACGGGCTGGACGGCTTCGATACCATCCCCGCCTTGGGGGTGGTGATCGCCACCGTGCTGTTTGCCGTGCAGATCTACTGCGACTTCTCGGGCTATACCGACATTGCCATCGGCTGTGCCCGCATCATGGGCATCCGCCTGATGAAGAACTTTGACCATCCCTATCGGGCCAAGACCGTGCGCGAATTCTGGACGCGCTGGCACATCAGTTTGTCCACCTGGTTCCGCGACTATATCTACTTCCCCCTGGGCGGCAGCCGTTGCAGTCGGGCCAAGCACCTGCGCAATGTGGCCATCGTCTTTCTCATCAGCGGGCTGTGGCACGGCGCGGCCTGGACCTTTGTCATCTGGGGGGCGGTGCATGCCCTGTATCAGATCGTGGGCATTCTGACCCTGCCGGGGCGCGACCGCCTGCTGACCCGCCTGCATCTTGACCCCAAGGGGCGTCTGGTGGGGGCGGTGCGGTGTCTGTTCACCTTCATTCTGGTGGACTTTGCCTGGCTGTTCTTCCGCGCCAACAGCACCGCCGATATGCTCACCCTGCTGTCCACACTGGTCAACCCCGCCTGCTGGCAGTTCAACCTCGCACAGGTGATGGAGGCGCTGGGCATGACACCGGTGGGCCTGCTGATCACCCTGCTGTCGGTTCTTCTGATGGTGCAGCTTGACCGCATCGTGCCCCACGGAGACGAGCCGGACAAAACGGCCGGGGCCGTGCAGACGGGCGTGTTCTATGTGGTGGTGTGGTGCGTGATCGTCGCCTGGACCATCCTCATGCACAACGATCAGGCCAGCACCTTCATCTACTTTCAATTCTGACGAAAGGAGAAAGAACCGTGACAACCAAACAAAAAGCCCTGCTTTCCGGCCTGCTCTCGGCGCTTTTACTCCTTTCTCTGCTGTTGCCTGCGGCGGGCATCCTGTTTCTTATGCCCTCGCAATTCTCGCATACGTTTTACGGCGCACTCAACGAAAAATACGACCGCCTCACCGGCATAGAAGACAAAAAACTGGTGGTCATCGGCGGTTCTTCCGTCGCCTTCGGCTACGACAGCGCCCTGCTTTCGCAGTATACCGGTTATCCCACCGTCAACTTCGGTCTGTATGCCGACCTGGGCACCAAGATCATGATGGAACTGGCCGAGGACAGCATTGGCGAGGGCGACATCATCCTGTTGGCCCCCGAGGTGGACGAACAGACCCTGTCGCTGTACTTCAACGGCCTTTCTGCCTTGAAAGCAACGGATGACGACCATTCCCTGCTCACAAAGCTGGACAAAAGCGACAGAGAAAAGGTCTGGGGGGCGCTGTGGGACTTCATGGCCGAGAAGGTCGGCTACTTCTTCTCGGGCGCACCCGACCCCGACGGGGTGTATAACGCCGGCAACTTCAACGAGTACGGCGACATCGATCCGCAGAAGTTCCCCCGCCCGGAAAATGTCATGGCCGGTATGTACGACACGGGCAAAACCATCTTCCTGGAGTCGTGGGTCTATGCAGAGGCGTTTGTGGACTATGTCAACGACTTTGTGCATATGGCAGAGCAAAAAGGCGCCACCGTCTACTATACCTTCTGCCCCATCAACCGCCTGTCCGTCTCGCTTGAAAATGTGCCGGAAGGCACAGCGGATGCCGTCACTTACCTCTCCGACGGCCTGCTGGCCTATCTGCGGGACGCGCTGGACTGCGAGGTGCTGGGTACCCCCGCAGACGCGGTGATGGACGAAATGTATTTCTATGACAGCAATGTGCATTTGAACGACATGGGCGTGCCCATGCACACCGCGCGGGTGGCAGACCTCTTGTGCGAAAAGCTCGGCCGCCCGACAAACGCGCTTGAGACGGTCATGCAGTCAGAGGGCTACACCTGGCAGGAGGGCGACTTTGTCTTCCGCATGCTGGATGACGGCACCTGCGCCCTTGCGGGCGTGGAGGGGATCACGGCACGCACCACCCACCTGGTCATCCCCGACAGTTCCCGCGGCATCCCCGTCACCCGCATCACCCGCACGGCGCTGCGCGGCTGTGCTTCTCTGAATTCTCTGGTCATCTCTCCCGACAGCCCCTTGCGGGCGGTGGAAAGCGGTGCCTTCGAGGGGCTGCTTGACCTGTATGGGCTGTATTGCTTCTCCCTGTCTCCCATGCAGACCTTCCCCCTGCCGGAAGAAAGCAACCTCTCCTGCTTCTTCCCGGGTGAGCTTCTGCCGCGCTATCAGGCGGCAGAGGCCTTCTCGGCCTATGGCGGCCGCCTGTCGGCCACTCCCACGCAGTTCTCAGAATGGAAAGAGCTGGCCGACCGTGCGCTGGAAGACCTGGAACAGACCGCGGTTCTACAGGGTCAGGATGACCTGTTCCTCTATGAATCCATCGACGGCGGCCTCACCTGGACGATCACCGGACTGACGGAAGAGGGCAAAACCATGCCCGTCCTTTCTGTGCCGGGCAGTTATACAGACCCCGAAACAGGCGCGTCCGGCCCGGTGACCATCATCGGTTCGTTTGCCTTTGCGGGTGCCACCGAGCTGCGCTCGGTGGTGGTCTTCTCGGATGCCAACATCTGCTGCTTCTCCAACTATGCCTTTGCCGACTCGTCGGTGACAGACTTGTATCTGTATCTGGAGGTCACCGACATCACCACCACGGTCAACCGCAATATGCTGACCGGCGCCCGCCCCGGCTTTCATCTGTGGATCGGCGAAGGGCGTGTCGCCGCCTATGCCAACGACTATGGCTGGTCGACCTTTGCGCAACCGGGGGATGACTATTACCGCGACTGCACCATCCCGGAGGAAGAGCTGTTCTCTCGCCTTCTTTCCTCCGACCCCGGCAACGCAAGCGACACCCCCGCGCAAAACGGCCCCGGCTGGTTGGTCGTGCTCCTGGCCTTCGGCGGCCTTGCGGTGCTTGCCGCAGGCGCGGCCATCCTCTCGCCGATGCTGAGCCGCAAAGACACCCCGGAAGAAAGTGCCGACCACCCCGCCGCCAAAGACGGGAATTGATCGTATGATGCGGGTGAGGCCTTTTTGAAAAAAGGCCCTCCCCCACACCCCCTCTCAAAAACGTTTCGTG
>CAMGGT010000074.1 GCA_946055715.1 uncultured Clostridia bacterium
AAGTCGGCCATCATGCTTTCATAGCGGTCAAAGGTTTCGCTGCACCCGGACTTCCCGTTGGTGGGCCATCCCTCTATGTCGTTGTCTGTGTTGTACACCTCGCGGAAGCGGGTGTGCATCAGCACAAGGTCCGACTCATACTCTTCGGTGGGTCTGATCTCCACCGTGCCGCGCTGTCCGCAGAAGACGATCTGGCGGCGGGTAAAGCCGCCCGCCTCCACCGCCGAGGTCTTGATGAAGGAGACGCCGTTTGGGTATCGGAAGGCGACAAAGCCCACATCCTCGCTTTCCACTCCGTCAAAATGAGAGCAGGCGTTCAGCGGGATGACTTCTTGCGGCTCTCCCAGAACGGAATAGATGATGTCGATCAGGTGACAGCCGAGATAGAAGGTCATGCCGCCCTTGTATTTGCCCAGCCACGCCCGCTTCTCGCGGTTGTGCAGGCAGTTCATGTGGGCCTCAATCGAATAGATCTCACCCAACTCTCCCTGCTTGATCTTCGCAAGCGTCTGCATCACCACGGGGTTGTATCGGTACATATATCCGGTGTGAAAGGGCAGTTGCTTTGCTTTGACCGTTTGGATCAGTTTTTCAAAGGCGGCGAGGTTGGGCGCGCCCGGTTTGTCCATGTGGAGGGGGTAGCCCTTGTCTGCCGCCAACTGCGCGTATTGTGTGAGGTATTCGTCCTCTGCCTCCACAATGACCGCCTCCGGGCGAATGCGGTCCAGGTCGTCCATTGTCAGAATGGCGGTCTTCTCTGCCATGAGGTCGATCCTGTCCGGGAAGTCCCGCCGGTCTTGTTCCGTCGGAATCAGGCCTGCCACCTCATACACCCCGCCCATGCCCAGCAGGGTGTTGAGTATCGGCATGGCGTGGTCATGCCCGATGCCGATCTGCACTACTTTCAGTTGTTTCATCGTTTGCACCGGTCAGAGTTGGTTCCAATCAAACTGCACAAAGACGGGAAAGTGCGGCTCATGTATCAGTCGGTCATATACCTCGGTGCATTCCGCGGGCGAATGCAGCTCGTCTACCTCCGCATCAAGCCGGACCCTGCCGTATTGCAACAGCTTCAGGGTGGCTTTGATGTCATCCTTCTGGGTGAAGGCGCCGGGGGAGGATTCCGTGATGGGTCTTGCCATGGTGTGCGCCCCGATCAGCGAGATGCCGGGGGCATGCACTTTGCGGTAATAGTCCACGGTGAAGTTCTTGTCGCGGGTACAGCCCAGCAGCGCCACCCGACCAAACTTCTGCATGCAGTCCAGGCATTCGTTCAGTCCCGCGCCGCACCCCGTCACTTCGATGGCCGCGTTCACTCCGCCGCCCGTCAGGGCTTTGACCTGCTCGGCAAAATGCGGGTCAAAGGGGTCAAGCGCCAGGTCTGCGCCGCATCGCAAAGCACGCTCTCTTCTTTCTTTTACGGGGTCGGCCGCGATGACCGGCGCACCGCCTGCCACCTTGGCAAACATCACCGCAAGCATGCCCAGCACGCCCAGTCCCATCACCATGATGCTCTCGCCGATCTCCAGCCGCGTTTTGCGAAGCGCTGCCATCGGAAAGGTGGAAATATGGCAGAGCGCAGCCTCCTTCATGGTCACCCCCTCCGGAATCTTGACATAGTTGCCCGCGCTGATGGCGTTGTATGCCACATGGTGCGACCAGCTCATGGCCACCTTGTCGCCTACCTGCACATCCGTGATATTGCGCCCGACTTCCACCACCGTGCCGGAACTGCTGTACCCGGCATAGCGGGGAAAGACCACGCTGCCTTCGGCATAGATGCTGATGTTCGGGTCGCCGGTGATGTTGGCGCGCTCTGTGCCTGCGCTGATGGAGGAGATCTCCGTTTTGACGATGATGTCGTTGTCACCCGGGGTGGGATAGTCGACCTCGACCAGCTCGGCGGTGTTGATCCCAGTAAAGACAATCTGTCTGTTTGTTTTCATTTTGCTCGCTCCTTGTTTTGCTTCCGGCAAAAAAACTTTCGGGTCATCCTGCCCCTATCATAGCAGGTTGACAAACGCGCTTCAATGTGTTATCATACCGAAAAACAGCACAATCGTCCCAATCAAAGACAGGAGGTACATCCGGCATTGATACAGTACCGCGACTTTGGCATCACCCGACTGATGGTCAATCGGTATACGGGCGGCAACTATTCCTGCAACTGTCTTCTGGTACCCCACATCTATCATTCGGTGGCCGTCATGCTGGAGGGCAGCGGGCGGCTGACCTGCGAGGGGGGATGTACGGAGGTCAAAAAAGGCGATGTCTTCTTCATTCCGCTGGGCTGTCATTACCTGTCGGAGTGGTCGGCTTCGCCCGAGACGGGGGTAGTTTCCTTCTATTCTCTGCATTTTCTGCTTACCCCCACGGCGGCGTTCAATCGCTGTCACTATCCCTTGCAGAAAATAGGGTTTGACAATGTTTCTCTGCTGACAGAAAAATACCGCCTGTTGCAGGAGAAGCTGGCCGCCGGGCAGGCGGAGGGGTTTGACGCGCTGTCGCTGTTTTTCGGCATTCTGGCCGATGTGACCCCGTATCTTGCCGCCACATCGGATGACAGCATGCGGGAAAGAATACGCCCTGCAATTGACTTTTTGTCCGAAAAATATGCCGCCGATGTGCCCGTCGGCCACCTGGCCGAGTTGTGCCTGATGAGCCGCACCAGGTTTTTTGAGGCCTTCCGCAGGGTCATCGGCAGCTCGCCCATCGCCTACAAAAATGAACTGAAACTGGCCGCGTCTGCCGGGTATCTGCTCTCTCACCCCGAAAAATCCGTGGAGGCCGTCGCCTGCGAAATGAACTTTTCCACGCCTGTCTACTTCATACGGCAGTTCAAACGCCACTTCGGCATCACGCCCTGCCAATACAGAAAAAAGTCCACCGGCCACCCTCTTTGAGGGGCCGATGGACTTTTTTGCTTTTGCCGACCTGCAGACGATCCCGCATCAGCGAGAGAGTTGCTTCTTTTCTGCCTTTTGGCGGTACATCATCTCGTCCGCTTGCGCCACGGCTTCGGTCGCGTTCATGACCGAGGGGTCGAACTGCGCATATCCGACAGACATTTTGCCCGCTTTTCAGACCCCGACAAAAATAAAAAAGAAAAAAGGACGGCGGCACTTGCGCGCATCCTTGGGGGCGATCATTGTGCGGCTTTTGGGGGCGGAAATGCGTATCTTGCTTCATGCGCTTCGGCAAATGGGGCGATAAGCGAGAAGTGATAAGTGAGAAGTTAAAAATGCCCGGAGCGCAATGCGCCCGGGCATTTTTGGTGGACCTGGTGGGGCTCGAACCCATGACCTCCGCGTTGCGAACGCGGCGCTCTCCCAGCTGAGCTACAAGCCCATCTGCTGTAACCGAAAGTCAGTATATCATAAAAAGCGGAGGTTGTAAACCCCAAACAGAAAAAAATTTTCCCCCGTGCGCATCCTGCCCGTTTTCGGCGCAAAAAACAGAAAGCCCCCGGTCGGGTGGTTCTCCGTCGGGCAAGGCGCGGCGCAGCAGAAAAACGGCCACGTGCCACCGCATGCCTGTTGCGGGGCAGGCAGATCCCGGCAGAATTGCACCGTTTGACGGTTGCATTTTGGGGACCGGTCTGCTATAATGACAAAAGGTGTATTCACCGAATGCTTATGCCAAATAAGGAGTATCACTGTATGCGTTACAGACATTTGCGCTTCCCCGGCTTCAGAACCAAAGCATTCACCATGAGTTTTGACGATGGCTCCACGGATGACATCCGCCTGGTCGGCATCATGAATCAATACGGGCTGAAGGGCACCTTCAACATCAGCTCTGCCGGCTTTTGCACCGACCCGGATGCGCCCTTTCCCCGCCGCATGACGTTGGAAGAAGCCAAAAATACCTATCTGCCCGCAGGGCATGAGGTGGCGGTGCATGGCCTGCGCCACATCTCGCCCTATCTTTCCACCTCTTCGGTGCGCATTCACGAAATGCTGGAGGACCGCATCGGCCTGGAACGCGCCTTCGGGCGCTTGGTGTTCGGCATGGCCTGCCCAGACGACGGACGGTGGACACCCGAAATGTTGGAGCAGTTCCGCGCGTCGGGCTTCCACTATTGCCGGGGACTGAGCTACCGCGACGACTTCCTTTTGCCGGACGATTTTCTCTATCTGTCTCCCACCGTCAAATTCAATCATCCCACCCTGCACGAAAAACTGGACAGGTTTCTTGCGGCAGACCCGAATGCCGAATACATCTCCCACCGCGACCCGCTCATGTTCTATATGTGGGGGCACGCCCACGAGCTGCGCGGGCAGGACAACTGGTACATCATTGACGAGGTGGGCGAAAAACTGCAGCACCGCGAGGATGTGTGGCTGGCCACCAACGGCGAGATCGTGGAGTATGTGCGTGCCTACCGCGCCCTGTTGTCGGCGGCGGATGACTCCATCCTGTATAACGCCACCACCACCCCCCTTTACCTGGAAGTCGACAAGACCAATGTCCTCATCCAACCGGGCGAGACAAAGTATTTCTGATCCGCAGAGGGGTCCTCTTCAACTTACGGTCGCCGCCCCGCCGGATGACGGATGAAAAAGGGAAAGATAAACATGTACGAACAAAAGCAAAACGACAGCCACCTGACGCCCTTTTGCCTGACCGCGCGGCAAAAAGCGGCCATCTCGCTCTCTGAGATGCCCATTTCCACGGCAGAACTGGTCTACCGTCTGAACGAGGCGGTGGACGGCCGCCGCATGCGCCTGCTCAAAATTGCCGAGTTGGAAGAGGCCATGATGCGCGGCGGATATTTCGTCTATGAAGCACAAGAAGACGGCAAAATAGCCAAAACCCCCTCCGATAAAGCCAAAACTCTGGGGGTGTCCATGGATGGCAAGCGGTTGGCAGGCGGTGGAGAGGTGACGCTCTGGCGGCTGTGTCGCCCCCTCCAGCAGGACATTTTGCTGCACATCAACGCCCTGCTGGGGCAGGATGCCGCCCTCGACTGGGATTTTGCGCCGGCCGCCGCCCCGCAGAAGAGCGGGGGCGTGCGCCGCACGCCCCAAGAGGCACAACCGCCCGCCGTTGGGGCAGCAGAAGACCGCCCCCGAAAGGCCGAAAACACCCCGTCGCATTTTCGCTATTGCTGGAATTGCGAAGGCAAGATCCCCGCGCGGTTTTCGTTTCCATGCCCGTCCTGCGGCTGGCCGATCTGCCCCAAATGCGGTGCCTGCCGTTCCCCGCGGATGGGCGGTTGCCCCGAATCCAAGAAGGGCATGGGGCGTTTTACCGGACTGCTTAAAGAAAAAAACGACATCCGCACCCAACTGCTCAACAGCCGCCTGCTCTCCACCGCCACCTTTGACGAACTGCGGCAGGTGGAATCCCCCGATGCCCTGCGTGCTTTTCGCCAAAAGTATGCCTCTCTCTTTGAACAACTGGAAACCATCCGCGCCGAAAAGCGGGAGCAACATGCCGAAGAAAAAGCCGAAAAGGTCAAAGAAGCCAAGCTGAACCAGAGGGGTTTTTTCAAAATTGTGTCTGTTTCGCCACGGTTGGTGACCTATCAGACGGCAAGCGGACTGAAAAAGACCCTGCCCAACCAGCCGCCCGTCCGCGTGGGGAAAGAGTATGTGGATCTCACCGGCATCCCCCCGGCAGAGCGTTGACCCTCTCATCTTCCATACGCCCAAAACCATATGCTTTTATAGGGGCTGTCGCAGTAAGAACCCTTGCATTTTCTTGC
>CAMGGT010000075.1 GCA_946055715.1 uncultured Clostridia bacterium
CGCTTTGAAAAGGGCAGATAATACAGCTGAAACTCACGCCAAAGCCAACATATTCGCCGCATTGTGGGCAAATAACTGCCGCAGGAGCCGACCAACAGCGAGGCACGGTTACGAATGAAAATAATTATGTACATCTTCCGGCAATGGCACGGTCAAGCAGATGACACCGTCACGAAACTATATGCAGTATGTCCGGAAATTTCTCA
Source organism: uncultured Clostridia bacterium (assembly GCA_946055715.1). GTDB lineage: Bacteria > Bacillota > Clostridia > Oscillospirales > CAG-272 > UBA1740. Next base: position 207 of record CAMGGT010000075.1, read on the forward strand.
AAATGAAAGGGGGTTTCTGATTATTTTCATTGATTTTCTTAAATTTTGACAACTATTATTTTCAAATTTATAAAATCGAAAGAGAAAAATGCGTATTCGATGAATGAAATGCAAAAAGCGACCGCTTCGGCACATATCGCCCGAAAAGCAGGGGCGGCTCCGACGGTGCGAACAGAAAAAGCCGCCATCCGCAAGACACCTGCCTGCGGAGTGACGGCTATCTGGAAATGAGGGTCAGAAACATCCCGTGAAAGAGGTATGTGGGAGAGGGAAAGGGCGGGGGTGTCCGGCGCGTCAGAAGGCAATGATGCCGAGGTGCTCCAGCAGAATCTTGATGCCCATCAGCATCAGGATCACACCGCCGGCAATTTCTGCCTTGTTTTTGTACCGCAAGCCGAAGATGTTCCCGGCCCTCAGCCCCACGCAGGAGAGTGCAAAGGTGATGATGCCGATGAGGGTCACCGCCGCAAAAATGTTGACATCCGGCAGAAGCGCAAAGGTGATGCCCACCGCCATGGCGTCGATGCTGGTGGCAATGGCCAGCGGCAACATGTGGCGGAAGGCAAAAGGATCATCTGTCGGCACCTCTTCACAGGACTTCTTCATTTCCAACCCCTCTTTCAACATGCTGCCGCCGATGATGAGCAGCAGAGCAAAGGCGATCCAGTGGTCAAACAGGGATATGTATCTTGCAAAGGCCGAGCCCAGTAAATAGCCGAGCAATGGCATCAGGGCCTGAAAGCCGCCGAACCACAGCCCCGCCTGCAAATAGTGTTTGCCCTCCGGCTTTTCGACAGACAGCCCCTTGCACACGGCCACGGCAAAGGCATCCATCGACAGCCCCACCGCCACAAAAAAGAGTTCCAACAGTCCCATATCCATCTCCTCGGTGTCATCCTCGGACACCCTATGCCCGGGGTGCAATGCCCAAACGGCATGCCCGCCAATGCGGCGTTTCATTTAAAAAGGCGGCCGGACATGTTACAGATGTATGTCCGACCGCGGTTGAGTATACCACACGCGCCTGAAAGTCAAGCCCTGCGGACGGGATGCCGCACCATTGCAAGTCATGAACAGTGGGCAAAACGCGCGCAGAGGTGAAAAGGCCGATGTCTTCCGTATGGTCAGGTGGCACCCTCAAGGGCGGCCAGCAGGCGGTCGCCAAAGGCGGCACAGGTGAGGCCGTCTCTGTCGCCGGTCACGCGCGGCTGTCCCTCTGCCGTGCAGGCAGAGAGGGCGGCGGCCAGTCTGCCCGCCTGTGCGGGCAGGGCAATGTGGCGCAGCAGCATTTCCAGTGCGCGAAGGATGCTTTCGGGGTTGGCGTAGGCGCCCAGCCCCTGTTCGATCATGCGGGGGGCACTGCCGTGGATGGCCTCGAACATGGCATAGCGGTCGCCGATGTTGGCGCTGCCTGCCGTGCCCACACCCCCCTGTATCTGCGCGGCCTCGTCGGTGATGATGTCGCCGTACAGGTTGGGCAGCAAAATGACCTCAAACTGCCCGCGCACCGCGGGGTTGACCAGGTTGGCGCACATGATGTCGATGTACCAGTCTTCTGCCGTGATGTCGGGATAGTCGGCCGCCACCTCATGGCAGAGGGCAGAGAAGAGGCCGTCGGTCTTCTTCATGATGTTGGCTTTGGTGACGATGGCCACACGGGTCTTGCCGTTGGCGCGCGCATATTCAAAGGCGGCGCGTGCAATGCGGCGGCACCCCGGCACGGTGGTCACCTTGAAGTCCATGGCAAGCGTTTCGGGCAGTTCGATGCCACGGCTGCCCAGCACATACTCGCCCTCCGTGTTCTCGCGGAAGAAGGCCCAGTCGATGCCCTCCTGCGGCACAGATACCGGGCGCAGGTTGGCATACAGGTCCAGCTCGCGCCGCAGGGCCACATTGGCGCTTTCAAGCGAACCGCCCTTCGGGGTGGTGGTGGGGCCTTTGAGAATGACATCACAGGCATACATGGCTTCCAGCGTTTCGGGCGGGAGGGCTTGGCCGCAGGCCAGGCGGCGCTCGATGGTCAGCCCCGGGATCTCGCGCAGCTCCACCCGCCCGCAACCGATCTCATCCCGCAACAAAAGGGCGGCCGCGCGTTTGGCTTCCTTCATGATGATGGGGCCGATGCCGTCGCCGTCGCACAGCCCGATGACGATCTTCTGCTTGCTTGCAAAATCTGTGGCGGGGGAGGCCTGTTTCATTTTTTCGGCGCGGGCATACTGCTCTCTGAGCAATGCCTCATACTGCGCCACGGCCGCTTTGATGGCTGTTTCCATTTCACTCATCCTTTCGTATAGGGCAGCAGACCGCCTGCCAGCAGAATGTCTGCCTGCCGTTTGGTGAAGGCGGCCACCAGCGGGATATCTGTGCCGCGCGTCTTGTCATGGAGCAGAATGCGCCCGCAGGCAAGTCCCTGCCGTACATCCCGCAGTTCCAACTCGTCGCCCTGCGCCAGGCGGTCATAGTCATCGGGATCTTCAAAGGTCAGCGGCAGAATGCCGGCGTTGATGAGGTTGGCCGCGTGAATGCGGGCAAAACTCTTGGCCACCACCGCACGCACGCCCAGATACATGGGTACAAGCGCGGCGTGCTCGCGGGAAGAGCCCTGCCCGTAGTTGACGCCGCCCACGATCACAGAACTGCCCGCCGCCTTTGCGCGTTCGGCAAACTGCTCGTCGCACACTGCAAAGCAGAAACGGGACAGGTAGGGAATGTTGGAACGGTAGGGCAGGATCTTTGCCCCGGCGGGCATGATGTGGTCGGTGGTGATGTTGTCACCCACTTTCAGCGTCAATTGAGCCGTGATGCGGTCCTGCAGGGGTGCGCCCACCGGCACGGGGTGAATGTTGGGGCCGCGTCGTACGGTCAGCTGTTCCGCTTCCTCCGGAGGGGCGGGCATGAGGATGGCGCTGTCGCACACCGCAAAGGCAGAGGGCAGGGTGACAGAGGGGTACTCGCCCAGCGTGCGGGGGTCGGTGATGTGCCCCGTCAGGGCAGAGGCGGCCGCCACTTCGGGCGAGACAAGATAGACGGAAGCGTCGCGCGTGCCGCTTCGCCCCTCAAAGTTGCGGTTGAAGGTGCGCAGAGACACCCCGCCCGAATTGGGCGAGAAGCCCATGCCGATGCAGGGGCCGCAGGCGCATTCCAGAATGCGCGCACCGGCATTGATCATATCCGAGAGCGCGCCGCAGTCCGAGAGCATACTGAATACCTGCCGCGAGCCGGGCGAGACCGAGAGACTGACACCGTCACAGACGGTTTTGCCCTTGAGGATAGCGGCCACCCGCAGCATATCCCGCAGGGAAGAATTGGTGCAGGAGCCGATGCACACCTGCTGGATGGGGGTGCCCGCAAGTTCTGTCACGGGCTTGACATTGTCGGGAGAATGGGGGCAGGCAAGCAGGGGAGCGAGGGTGGACAGATCAATGTGAATGACGCGGTCATACTCGGCATCCGGGTCACTTTGGAGGGGGGTATAGTCCTTTTCGCGTCCTTGTGCCTTCAAAAAGGCGCGGGTGACCTCGTCAGAGGGGAAGATGGAGGTGGTGGCCCCCACCTCGGTGCCCATGTTGGTGATGGTGGCGCGTTCCGGCACCGACAGGGTGGCAACACCCTCGCCGCCCCATTCCACCACAGCGCCGACGCCGCCCTTGACCGACAGGATGCGCAACAGCTCTAAGCTCACATCCTTGGCGCTGACCCATGGGGAGAGGCGGCCGGTCAGTTCCACCTTGATCATTTTGGGCATGGTGATATAGTAGGCACCGCCGCCCATGGCCACCGCCACATCCAGTCCGCCCGCGCCCATGGCCAGCATGCCGATGCCGCCGCAGGTGGGGGTGTGGCTGTCGGAGCCGATGAGGGTCATGCCCGGCACGCCGAACCGTTCCAGATGCACCTGGTGGCAGATGCCGTTGCCCGGGCGGGAGAAGCGGATGCCGTACTTTTTGGCCGCCGTCTGTATGTAGAGGTGGTCGTCTGCGTTTTCAAAGCCGGATTGCAGGGTGTTGTGGTCGATGTAGGCCACCGAGAGTTTTGTCTTCACGCGGGGAATGCCGATGGCCTCAAATTCCAGATAGGCCATGGTGCCGGTGGCGTCCTGCGTCAGGGTCTGGTCGATACGCAGGGCGATCTCCTGCCCCGGCTTCATCTCCCCGGACACAAGGTGTGCTGAGATGATCTTCTGTGCGATGGTCTGTCCCATATGATTATGCCCCTTTCATTTTCAGGATGTTTTCTTTGGCATGGCGGATGTGCTCTACCGTAAGTGCTTCTGCCTTTTCGGGGTCGTGCGCCTGCAGAGCGCCCAGAATGGCCATGTGTTCCTCTGCCGCGGCATACGCCCGCTGCGGGTTCTGCACCGACAGGCGGCGGAAATACTGCACCTTACGGTGCAGGTCATGCAGAATGGCAGACAGCGTGCGGTTGCCGCACAGGTCATACACCGTGCGGTGAAAGTCGCCGTCCAGTTCCTTTAGCTGTTCGGATTGCTCTCTTCGGGCATAAAACATCTGCAGGGCCACGGTGTTTTCCAGCTTTTGCAGGTCGGCATCCGAGATGCGTCCGGCACACAGTGCCGCCGCCATCCCCTCCACCCGCATGCGGATGTCATAGATGTCGCACAGGTCTTTTTCGCTGATGCCCACCACCACGGCCCCTTTGGGAGTGTCGGCGATCAGCTCTTCCTGGCGGAGGCGGGTCAGCGCCTCTCTGACGGGGGTGCGGGAGACATGCAACCGCTCGCACAGCTTCATCTCGGTGAGAAGGTCTCCCGGCTTGCAGGGGCCGTCCAGAATGTCGCTTTCAATGCGGAAAAAGACTTCGTCTGCCACCGTTGCGGTTTTGTTCATTTCCGTTTCCTTTTCCTTGTTTGTATTCTCTGATGTTCAAAAACGGGTGATGCGCTTTTGCGCTGCGGGTGCTTGTGGAAAACCGCAGGCAAACACCTCAGACAGGTGCAAAGTTCACTTCTGCTCTTTGGGCGCACGTGCGAGCAGAAAGGTATATTCATCTCCGTCTGCCAGTTGCCCTGCAAGGGCAAGCGATTTGCTTTCCAACTCCTCGTTGGTCAGCGCGGTCTGTCGGCCACCGTCATACTCCTCGTCCACCCAGCTTTTCAGCGCCAGCACAAGCGGGTCACGCTTGTCGAGCTTTTTGCCGTCGGGCAGGTTGTAGTGGCGGTTGATCCAGTAGGCAATGCCCGAAAGGCCGGCCGTTTTGGTGATCATGGCGTCGGGGGCGCGGTTGAGCAGTTTTTCGGTGTCAAAAATATTGTAGATCTCCACATCCTTCAAAAGCCCGTCCGCGTGAATGCCCGCCCGCGTGACGGCAAAATCCCTGCCCACAAACGGGGTCATGGGCGGGATGTCATAGCCGATCTCATTTCGGAAATAGTCGGCGATCTCGGAGATGACCGTGGTGTCCATGCCGTCCAGCGTGCCGCGCAGGGAGGCATACTCAAACACCATGGCCTCCAGGGGGATGTTGCCGGTGCGCTCGCC
>CAMGGT010000076.1 GCA_946055715.1 uncultured Clostridia bacterium
CACTTCTTCACTCTTCACTATTACTTATTCACTTGGGGCTGTTGCGGATGCGACAGCCCCTTCGCCCCCTCTCAAAAACGTTTCGTGAAGAAGATAGAAAATGCCCTTTACAAATGCCTTCGACAGAGCAAAAAGAAAAAGAAAGCCGCAGAGCAAATACCTTCGGACGATTTCTGCCGCAACTCTATTTCATTCTTCATTTTTCACTCTTCACTCTTCACTTTTCACTTTTATTCTGCCTCCCTCCGGGAGGGAGGGGGACCGCGAAGCGGTGGAAGGAGCAAGCGGGTACAAGAGCAGAGAAAAAGACATTGCAGCGGGCGGACATGGAATCCACCCCTACTACCATGTCTCACTTAAAGCATGACATTAATAAACATATTATCTTTCTTAAATAAAGAGGCACATCAAATATCCTCCGGTATATTTGAAACACCTTTACCCTATTGGTATTGCAAAGAATTTAGAGGAACAGGGCACTACGGCGGGAAGCCAATTCATGATGCGCACAGCGCATCAATTCATCGAAAATCAAGAGAAAACGCAATGTGCTGAAGGGCTGTTTATGCGACAGCCCCTTGCTTTTTATTTTGGCGGTTATCCGCTTCCGGGCGCTTTGGAATAGCAGTGCTTTTGCTACATAATGCGGTCCATGAGGGCGGCGGCTTTGCCGTTGTCGGGCAAAACAAAAAACACCACATGCCGCCCGTACAGGCGGATGACCGCCGTGTCGGCACAGGTCGTGTCGGTATAGCTTTTCAGCGCACGGATCATCTCCAGCCGCCGCATGCACAAAAGGGCAATGCGCTCTGCACGCTCGCGGTCGCGGCAGAGAAATACCGCTGCCTCCGTCACGCGTGTGCCCGCCGTGCCCTGCCAGATGACGCACTGTTCAAAGTCTTCCCAGTCGTCGCTGCCGTCCGCGCGGGCATAGAGTTCCGCAAACATTTCTCTTGAAAGATAGGCCTCAGAGGTTTGTGGAGCGGTGCTGTCGTAGGTTTTGCCCGGCGGCAATGCATACCGAAGCGAAAAGTCTGCCCAGATGTCACCCGGTGCCTTTTCTTTTCCGCAGGCAACAAGGGGCAGGCAGGCCCCACACAGCAGGCATACCAGCATCAATGATGCCCACACTCTTTTTCTTTTGATGAAAGAAAATAGTGTAAAATAAGCAAAAACCCCCTTCTTTTCTCCCCTTGCTTTTGACCTTTGGCGGTAATTTGCTCTATTGGCAAGTGTAAATGCGCCCCCTTTTCCCCGCCCTCTTCCGGCCGGGGACGGGGGGCACTTTTCTTTTTGCCGGCCGGCGATCGGGGTGGCCTTTCCGCTTGTCAATATGGGCAGGACGGCCGGTTCCCCTTCCTGCACGGTGGAAAAAGCGGCGGCTTTTCTGCCGGCAAAGCGTGGGGGTGCCGTCTTTCTGCACATGGCGGCGGGGTTGAATGTATATGCGTTTTTTTGCTTCATTGTTGCCTCCGGGGCGGTCGCAAAGAAAAAACGGCCGCCGCATAGCAAGATATGCGGCGACCGGGCAGTTTCATGCCTGTTTGGGGGAGCGCGTAGGGTCAGAGTTCGATGCAGGCGTCTCTGTCTGCCCCCACCGAGATATACTTGATCTTGCAGTCGGTGGCACGCTCGATATAGCGGACATAGGCCTGCGCCTCGGCAGGCAGATCGGCAAATCTGCGGCAGGCAGAGATGTCGCAATTCCAGCCGGGCAGATACTCATAGACGGGTTTGGCCGTTTGCAGGGCAACCCCCATGGGGAAGCGGTCTGTCTCCTGCCCGTCCACCGAATATCGGACACAGACGGGGATCTCTTTGAGATAAGACAACACATCCAGTTTGGTCAGGGCAATGCTGTCTGCACCCTGGATGCGGATGCCGTAGCGGGAGGCGGGCACATCAAAGCCGCCCACGCGGCGCGGGCGACCGGTGGCCGCACCGTATTCGCCGCCGGCTTCGCGCAGGGCATCTCCCTCCGCTCCGAACAGCTCGCAGGTGAATGGCCCCTCGCCCACACAACTGGAATAGGCCTTCATAATGCCCACCGTATCTGTCAGACGAATGCCGGGGATGCCCGCGCCGATGGGAGCGTAGGCCGCGATGCTGGGGGAGGAGGAGGTGTAGGGGATGATGCCGAAGTCGACATCCCGCAGGGCCCCCAGCTGTGCCTCAAACATCACATTTTTGCCGGCCTTGACCGCCTCGGTCAGATATTCTGTGGTGTCGCAGATATAGGGGACAAACGGCAGAGCATAGGTCTCCAGCCACCGAAGCATCTCTTCTGCTTCAATGGGGGCATGGCCGTATCCGCCGGCGACGGTGAGGTTCTTCCATTCCAGCAGGGCGGGCAGGCGGCGGCGCACATCCTCCATTGTCAGCAGGTCGCCCGCGCGCAGGGTCTTCTTCATGTATTTGTCGCCGTACACGGGGCCGATGCCGCGGCGGGTAGAGCCGAATTTCGCATCACCCAGGCGGTCTTCTTCCAGCACGTCCAGCAGGCGGTGATAGGGCATACAGATGACGGCGCGGTCGCTGATCTTCAGGTGGTCGGGCGTGATGTCAATGCCGGCCTCCCGCAGGCGACCGACCTCGCCGAACAGATGCTCAAAATCAATGACCATCCCCGGCCCCATGACATTGACGGTCTCCTCGCGGAGGATCCCCGAGGGGAGCAGGTTCAGAATGAATTTTCCCTTCTCGTTGACAACGGTGTGGCCGGCGTTGTTGCCGCCCTGATAGCGGCATACGATGTCATAGCGGGAGCTGAGCAGGTCGACCATTCGGCCCTTTCCCTCATCTCCCCAGTTGATTCCGACAATGGCGGTGAGCATAGCAGTATCCTCTTTCTTTGTTTGCAATTTATCAATGATAATGAACGGGTCTTCGGTTTGGGTTTGCGGCAGTCGGGGTTTCCGACAAAGCAGGGCTATAGCGCCCGTTTTTGAGGGGGTATGCCGGCTGTTCCGCTTTGGTTTGGGCACGGTGGAGTCGGGCGTTTCTCTCGCACTGTCACACCGAGATGGACACAGACAGCTCGTCTGCCCCGGGGTTGGCGGCAAGCAACGGGTCTACCCACTCGGCCAGAAAGTCGCTCGTTTGTTGCGGTGCGCACCCGATGAAGGCGCGGGGGTCCAAGAGGGCGGAGAGTTCTTCGGCAGACAGGCCGAAGGTCGGGTCGGCCGCAATGCGCTCCAAAAGGTCGTTTTGGTGCCCGTAGGTCTTGACCTCGTGTGCCGCCGCAACCGAGTGGCGGCGGATGGCCTCGTGCAATGCCTGGCGGTCGCCGCCCCGCTTGGTGCAATACATCAGGATGTTTTCGGTGGCGATGAAGGGCATCTCTTCCTCCAGATGGCGGCGCATCATTTCGGGGTACAGCCGGCCGCCGGAGATGACATTGATCCACAGCGACAGGATGGCATCCGTGGCCAGAAAGGCCTGCGGAATGGCCAGGCGGCGGTTGGCAGAGTCGTCCAGCGTGCGTTCCAGCCATTGGGTGGCGGCGGTGACGGCGGGGTTTGTTGTATTGGTGATGACAAACCGCGCCAGACTGCAGATGCGCTCGCACCTCATGGGGTTGCGCTTGTAGGCCATGGCAGAAGAGCCGACCTGCCCGCTTTCAAAGGGTTCGTCAAACTCTTTGAGGTGGGCCAGCAGGCGCAGGTCTCCCGCAAATTTGGAGGCGGACTGCGCAATGCCGCACAGGGCGGACAGCACATAATAGTCTGTCTTGCGGGAATAGGTCTGCCCCGAGACAGGCACGCAGGCGGGGAAGTCCATTTTTTCGGAGATGAGCGTTTCCAGGCGGCGCACCTTTTCGGTGTCTCCCTCAAACAGCTCAAGAAAGCTTGCCGAGGTGCCCGTGGTGCCCTTGCATCCCAGAAGCCGCAGGTGCGAAAGCTGAAAGTCCACCTGCTCCAAGTCCGAAAGCAGATCCTGTATCCACAGGGTGGCACGCTTGCCGGCGGTGGTGGGCTGTGCTGGCTGAAAATGGGTGTAGGCCAGCGTGGGCACATCCGCATACCGGCGGGCAAACGCCGCCGTGCGGGCAATGGCGCACAGTAGTTTGCGGCGCACCAGCCGCAGGCCGTCCCGCATCAGGATGATGTCTGTATTGTCTCCCACATAGCAGGAGGTAGCGCCCAGGTGAATGATGCCGCCCGCTTTGGGGCAGGCGTCTGCATAGGTTCTGATGTGCGCCATGACATCATGCCTTAGCTCTGCCTCATAAGCATGGGCTTTTTGGTAGTCGATGTCATCCAGATGGGCGCGCATTTCTTCGATCTGCTCTTCGGATATGGGCAGACCCAGTTCCCGCTCGGCCTCGGCCAGTGCCACCCACAGGCGGCGCCATGTGCCGAACTTGCGGTCATCCGAAAAAAGCTGTTGCATTTCCCGGCTTGCATAGCGTGTGCAAAGCGGGTTTTCATAGGTGTCGTGCATACGGTCTCCTCTTTGCCTGTCTTGTGTGTCGCCGCCAAATGGCATGCGCGGCGGCGTTTTATGAACCGGTGCGGCGTTTTATTCGCTGCGGCGGCGGCGCAAAAACCGCTCGATGCGGGTCATGGCATCTTTGAGTACGATCAGATCCGGCAAAAAGACAATGCGGAAGTGGTCGGGGGTGTCCATGTTCATGCCGGTGCCGTGGTTGATCAGCACCTTTTCGCGGCGGAGCAGGTCCAGGGCAAACTGCTCGTCGCTGTCGATGTGATACATGTTGGCGTCAAACCGCGGAAAGATGTAAAAGGCCGCCTTGGGCTTGACCACGCTGACACCGGGGATGGCGCTGAGTGCCTCATAGATATACTCGCGCTGTTCATAGATGCGGCCGCCGGGTTTGAGCAGCTCGTCGCAGGACTGATACCCGCCCAGCGCCGTCTGGATGATGCTTTGCCCCGGCACGTTGGAGCAGAGGCGCAGTGTTGCCAGCAAATTGAGGCCGGAGATGAAGCCCTGTGCATTCTTTTTGTTGCCGGCAAGGCACAGCCACCCGCAGCGAAAGCCCGCCACACGGTGGGATTTGGACAGGCCGTTATAGCACAGCGTCAACAGATCCGGTGCGAGGGAGGCCAGCGCCACATGCTGCTCGCCGTCCATGACCAAGCGGTCGTATATCTCATCCGCAAACAAGATCAGGTCGTGCTTGCGGGCAATGTCCACAATGCCCTGCAGAACCTCACGGGAATAGAGCGCACCGGTGGGATTGTTGGGGTTGATGACCACAATGCCGCGGGTGCGGGGGGTAATTTTTCTTTCGATGTCGGTAAGGTCGGGGTTCCAGTCGTTGTGCTCGTCGCAACGGTAATGCACCGCCACACCGCCGGACAGAGAAACGGAGGCCGTCCAGAGCGGATAGTCCGGCATGGGCACCAGGATCTCGTCGCCGTTTTCAAGCAACGCCTGCATGGACATGGTGATCATTTCGCTGACGCCGTTGCCGGTGTAGATGTCTTCCACACCCACGTTGGGGATGTTTTTGAGCTGGCAGTACTGCATAATGGCCTTGCGGGCAGAAAACAGCCCCTTGGAGGCAGAATAGCCCTGCGAAGCGCGCAGGTTATAGATCATGTCTACCATGATCTCATCCGGTGCGCTGAACCCAAAGGGTGCAGGGTTGCCGATGTTGAGCTTGGCAAGCAATTACTGAAGCTTTTCAGCAACCTTATCAACAG
>CAMGGT010000077.1 GCA_946055715.1 uncultured Clostridia bacterium
CCCTCAAACGCGGAAACGACACCCCTCATGTGGTCACCTTTATCATCCGTTCTGCCACCGAAACAGCCCATGTATAATTCATAACTGCAAGCCAAATTGCTAAGAGAAAGCCGATACCCCCCCTCTTTTCTTTTGTAAAAGCGGGAGGGTATCGGCTTTTTGTAAAGAATAGTTGTTACCTTGTTTGCCGTAAAGAGCGCACCGGAATGTGTCAGCCGAGGGTAACTTTTTTGAAGGTCTTTTTACCGCGTTTGACCAGCACGCCCGCGGCGAGTTGCTCTGCCGTGAAGGCGTGGTGGATGTCGGTAATCTTCTCACCGTCGGCGGTAACGCCGCCCTGCTCCACGGCGCGGCGCGCCTCGGAACGGGAAGGCACAAGTCCTGCCAGCGTCAGCACCGACAGAATGTCGATCTTGCCGTCGGTCAGGTCGGCGGCGGAAAGGGCATATGCGGGGGCGTCTCCCCCGGCGGCGCCGCCAAACAGCGCACGGCTGGCGGCAAGGGCTTTTTGTGCCTCTTCTTCTCCGTGAACCATCCGCGTCAGCTCCACCGCCAGAATCTCTTTGGCCTCGTTGAGTCTTCCGCCCTCCCACCGGCTCATCTCTTCGATCTGCTTCATGGGCAGGAAGGTCAGCATGCGGAGGCACTTCATGACATCGGCATCCCCGACATTGCGCCAATACTGAAAGAACTCGTAGGGGCTGGTCTTGTTGGGGTCAAGCCAGACGGCGTTGCCGGCCGTCTTACCCATCTTTTTGCCGTTGGAGTCGGTGAGCAGCGTGATGGTCATGGCGTAGGCATCTTTGCCCAGCTTGCGGCGGATCAGTTCTGTGCCGCCCAGCATATTGCTCCACTGGTCGTCGCCGCCGAACTCCATGTTACAGCCGTATTCGCGGAACAAATAGTAGAAGTCGTAGGACTGCATGATCATATAGTTGAATTCCAAAAAGGACAAACCCTTTTCCATGCGCTGTTTGTAGCACTCTGCGCGCAGCATGTTGTTCACCGAGAAGCAGGCGCCCACCTCGCGCAACAGGTCCACATAGTTCAAATTCAGCAGCCAATCTGCGTTGTTGAGCATCATGGCCTTACCCTCGCCGAAGTCGATGAAACGCTCCATCTGCCGCTTGAAGCAGGCGGCGTTGTGCTCGATGTCCTCGCGGGTGAGCATTTTTCTCATGTCGGTGCGGCCGGAGGGGTCGCCGATCATGGTGGTGCCACCGCCGATGAGGGCAATGGGCTTGTTGCCCGCCATCTGCAAGCGCTTCATCAATGTCAGCGCCATAAAATGGCCGGCCGTCAAACTGTCGGCCGTGCAATCGAATCCGATGTAAAAGGTGGCTTTTCCTTCGTTGATCATCTCGCGGATATGTGCTTCGTCCGTCACCTGCGCGATCAGACCGCGGGCGACCAGTTCTTCATAGAGTTGCATGGCAAATTTATTTTCCTTTCAAATGTCTGTTCGGGCGGGCAGACCCGGCCGATGTATGTCGGATCAGCGCGTGCGGATGGGGGTGAGGTCCGCCGTGATGACCTTGACCGCATCATCCAGCGAGCGGACAAATGCCGCAAAGAAGGGCAGAACGGGCAGTTCCGTTTCGTAGTGGCCGCATTCATAGACCGAGATACCCTCTGCCGGGGCGTCGGTGAGCGTGTGGTGACCGAGTTCGCCTGAAAGATAGGCATCGCACCCAAGCGCCAGCGCCCGGGGCAAAAAGTCTCTGCCGCTGCCGCCGCACACCCCGACAAGCGACACGGCGCGGCCTTCTGCTGCGCTGTACCGCATGGCACTCACCGACAGCTTTTGTGCCGCATAGGCAGCAAAGTCATCGGCAGACATGGGTGCGGGCAGGCGGCCGAGGCGGAACATCTGCCCCTCTTCCGGCTCACCCTGCGGCAAAAGTCCCAGGGCGCGGATGAGGCAGTCGTTGACACCACCCTCCACCGCATCGGCGCGGGTGTGCAGACAGATGACCGAGATGCCGCACAGCAGGCATCTGCGCACCAAAGCCGAGACGGGCGTGGCGGCAGACAGTGCGCGCAGGGGATGAAACAGCAACGGATGGTGTGAGATGATCACATTGCATCCCTCGGCCACGGCCTTATCCACCGCGGCATGGGTCACATCCAGCACGCACAGCACGCCGCGCACCGGGGAAGACTCATCCGGGCAGACAGCAAGGCCGTCATTGTCCCACTCGCAGGAAAGGGAGGGGGGAATGCGCCTGTCAAGCGCCTGATACAGTTCAAGTACGGTCATGAATAAACCTCTCGATCTCTTCTGCCAGTGCGTCCTCGCCCTCATGGGGCAGGCCGGCCTGTGCAAGGCCGCGGCACCGGCGGAGAAGAGCTGCTTTCTTTTGGGCAAGATAACGCAGAAAAAGGGGAGAGACCGGCGTCTCTGCGGGAATGTCCTCACCAAACTCCGCCGCAAAGGGGGAGAGCGTGCGGGTTCTTCCGTCAAAGGAAGCACACAGGCAAAAATAGAGCTTGCCCGAGACCTCCGAGATGGATTCTGCTGCGACGGCAAAGCCGTTTTCGGCAAGATAGCGGCGCAGTGCCGCCGGCTTTGACATGGGGCCGAGAATCAGCCGCACGGCGGGGTCGCGCACAAAACAGGCATCCGAGATGATGCGGGCGATCAACTCGCCCCCCATGCCGCAGATGCTCACATCCGTGATGCCGCACCCTTCAAGCCCTTGCAGGCCGTCCGTCTGCACCACGCGGATGCAGTCGGAAAGTCCCGCCCGGCTGACCGCGGCGCGGGCGCGCTCACACGGCCCTGCCGCAATGTCGCAGGCGTAGGCACAGCGGACCTTGCCTTGTCTGCAGAGCCACACCGGCAGAATGGCATGGTCGCACCCGACATCTGCCAGACATGCGCCCGGCCGCACGAAATCGGCGGCCGAGCGAAGGCGCGCATCCGGTATGAGCCCCGTCATGCCTTGGCGGCAAAGTAGTCGTTGATCTTTTTCACCAGTTCGTCGGCGTCGGTGCCGTGGACGGCACAGGCCTGCTCGATGCTCTCGCCGCGGGAGGCGGGGCAACCGAGACAATGCATGCCGATCTCAAAGAAAAAGCGGGCGGTTTCGACGTCAAAGTCCAGCACGTCGCCGATGAGGGAATCTTTTGTGACTTTCATTTGTGTGTTCGCGGGCAAAGCCGCGCTCCTTATCTTTTTTTATTTATTATAAATCCGCTTGAAAGAAATGTCAACCTTCCGGCAAAGATAAACTGCAAAGAGAATGCAAAGAAGTCAAAGTATACCCGCCAAAACGCCCTGTATGCGAAGGGTAAATGGTGTCTGTGGGAAGAGGGCGATGTGCGGGCGGCGCGGCAAAAGGTCTCTGCGCGCGGCAGGTGCATGCCCGCTTTGCACCAAAAACGGAAAAAGCAGAGAAAAGGTGTTGCGTTCGGGTGGTTTTTGTGCTATAATTATCTTTGGAATGTTATGCAATATACGGTTCGGGCCGTTTTTTGGATGCCGACCGCAGAGGAGGATATTTTGATTATTGCCCTGGAAGAAGCAAAATATAAGCTGATGGCCATGCGCGAGACGCTTGCAGAGTTGCGCTCTGCCCTGCAGATCGATGTGCTGAACGCCAAGATCGCAGAGCTGGAGGCCTCTACCTTCGCCCCCGACTTCTGGGGGGACCAGAAGAACAGCGGCAAGGTGCTGCAGACCATCAAGCAGAGCAAAGACATCGTTGAGGCCTACGAAACGCTGGTGCAGAAGAACGAAGACGCATTGATGCTGGCCGAGATGGCCATCGAAGAAAACGATGAATCCTCCGTGGAGGAAGTGACAAGCGAATTGGCTCACATCGAGCAGGAAGCGGAGCATCAGCGTCTGGAGACCCTGCTGTGCGGCGAATATGACAAGAACAATGCCATCGTCTCTTTTCACCCGGGCGCGGGCGGCACCGAAGCGCAGGACTGGGCGCAGATGCTGTACCGCATGTACAGCCGCTGGGGCGAACAGCACGGCTTCAAGGTGCAGTTGATGGACTGGCTGGACGGCGATGAGGCGGGCATCAAATCCGCCATTCTGCGCTTTGAGGGCGTGAATGCCTATGGCTATCTGAAAAGTGAAAACGGCGTGCATCGCCTGGTGCGCATCTCTCCGTTTGACGCCTCCGGGCGGCGGCAGACTTCTTTTGCCTCCGTGGAGGTCATGCCCGAATTTGAGGATGACGACTCCATCGTCATCCGCGATGAAGACATCGAAGTGACCGCCCACCGCTCCTCCGGCGCGGGCGGCCAGCACATCAACAAGACAGACTCTGCCATCCGCATCGTCCACAAGCCCACCGGCATCGTAGTGGGGTGCCAGACAGAGCGCAGCCAGCTGCAGAACAAAGAGACCGCCATGCACATGCTCAAAAGCAAGTTGATGGAGATCAAACTGCAGGAAAAACTGGACCGCATTGAGGACATCCAGGGCGTCAAGGCCAACATTGAATGGGGCGCGCAGATCCGTTCTTATGTCTTCATGCCCTATACGCTGGTCAAAGACACGCGCACGGGCTACGAAAACGGCAATGTCAACGCCGTCATGGACGGCGACCTTGACGGCTTCATCAATGCCTATCTGAAGATGATCACCGCGCAGAACAGCAAATAATGCATTGCCCCGCCCTCGGTGTATGAAACCGCAGGCGGGGTTTATACTATTCTTATAGATTTTGAAGACCGCACATCGGCCTCCCGGCCGGGAACCGCGGCGAAAGGGCATTCATGAACAGAAAAAGCGGTGTGCTGATGCACGTCTCCTCCCTCCCAAACGGGTATTCCATAGGGGGGTTCGGCAAAGAATGTAAAGAATTCGTTGATTTATTGACAGAAGGGGGCTTTTCTTTGTGGCAGGTACTTCCCTTTTGCCTGCCGGACGAATGCAACTCCCCCTACAAGTCCTTTTCGGCCTTTTCGGGCAATCCCTTCTTTATTTCTCTGCCCGCACTCTACGAGCAGGGACTGCTGACCCGCACAGAACTGCAAAGCGCGGCCGAACATGTGCCCTATACCTGCGAGTTTGACCGCCTGGGGACGGAGCGGTTTGCCCTGCTCTGCCGTGCGGCAGAACGGGTCGTTGACCGCTCCCCCATCGAGGCCTTTTTGCAAACCCACCCCGAAACGGAACACTTCTGCCGCTTCATGGCCCTGCGGGCGGCCAACAAATGTGCCCCCTGGCGCGAGTGGCAGACCGATGCCTATGACGAAAAACTGTATTTTGCCTGGGCGTTTATGCAGTATGAGTTTGACCGCGAGTGGAAGGAGATCAAAGCGTATGCCAACCGACGCGGCCTGTCGATCGTGGGAGACCTGCCCATCTATGTGGCCTATGAAAGTGCCGATGTGTGGGGCGCACCCGACCTGTTTGCGCTGGATGAAAACCTGCGCCCCACGGCGGTGGCGGGTTGCCCGCCGGACTATTTTTCACAGGACGGACAGCTGTGGGGCAATCCCCTCTATTCCTGGTCGCGCATGAAGGCAGACGGGTTTTCCTGGTGGCGGCGCCGCCTGCGGCACATGTTTGAATGGTTTGACTGCCTGCGGCTGGACCATTTCCGCGGCTTTTCCAGCTATTGGAGCGTGCCCGCTTCGGCGGCCACCGCCATTGACGGCTACCAGCTGACCAAGCAGGGCCGC
>CAMGGT010000078.1 GCA_946055715.1 uncultured Clostridia bacterium
GTGGCTGACAAAAATGACGGTGGAACCCGTGTTGCGGTTATAGTTTGCGATGCCTTCAAAAATGATCTTGCGGCCGACCGGGTCAAGCCCCGCGGCGGGTTCGTCCAGGATCAGGATATCGGGATGCATTGCCAGCACACCTGCAATGGCCACACGGCGTTTTTCACCGCCCGAAAGATCAAAGGGAGAGCGCGAGAACCAGTCGGGCGACACGCCGAACAGCGCGGCTGCCTCTGCGGCGCATGCCTCTGCCTCCTCTTTGCTTTTGCCCATGTTTCTGGGCCCGTAGGCAATGTCGGAAAGCACCGTTTCGTCAAATAGCTGATATTCCGGATACTGCATTACCAACCCCACGCGGGCATGGAGCCGCCGTTTGACGGCTTGTGCATCTTGTTTGGAAGCGCGCCAGGCCGAATGATGGGCAAAGGACAGCCAGAAGGGGCTGTCGCCATGATATCCCTTTTCTTTCATGCGGTCACAGGTCATATCCACAACAGATCGGTTGATGTCCTCCCCGTCAAGAAACACCTGTCCGGAGGTGGGAGCAAGCAGACCGCACAGCAGTTCCAGCAGGGTTGACTTTCCGCTGCCTGTCTGCCCGATGATGCCGGTGACGATGCCCGGCGCAAAGGAAAGGGTGATGTCCGAAAGCGCTTCTTTATAGAAAGGGGTATCCTTTCCATATACATAACTGACATGAGAAAGTGAAAGTCCGGTCATTTTTCGGCTCCCTCCTTTCCAAGCGCGTGCAGAATGGCCTCTGCACAGCCCTGCGGTGTAAGCGGCATTTCACGCACAGGTAACCCCGCTTCCCGCAATGCTTGTGTCAGCGCGGTGCCCTGGGGAATTTCAAGACCCAGTTCTTCCAGCTTTTGCACGGAAGAAAAGACCGTTTCGGGCGGCGCGTCCATTCTGATGACCCCATCGTCCATCACGATCACACGGTCTGCCTCCGCTGCCTCGTTCATGTGGTGGGTGATGAGGATGACAGCAATGCCCTCTTCCCGGTTGAGACGACGAATGGTGGCAAGGATCTCCCGCCTGCCGCGCGGGTCCAGCATGGCGGTGGACTCGTCAAAGATCATACAGTCCGGCTTCATGGCCAGCACACCCGCGATGGCCACGCGCTGTTTTTGCCCGCCGGAAAGCTTGTGAGGGGCATGGCGCGCATAAGAGAGCATGTCTACCGCGGCAAGTGCGTCATGCACACGCGCGGTCAGCTCTTCTCTGGGAATGCCCAGATTTTCGGGCCCGAAGGCCACATCCTCCTCCACCAGGGTGGCGACCAGTTGGTTATCCGGGTTCTGGAACACCATGCCCACCTTGCGCCTGACGCGCAACAGGACTTCTTCCGGAATATCAGGATGGGGCACAGGTTCGCCATCAATGACAAGCTCGCCCGATGTGGGGGTCAGAATGAGGTTCATGATCTTGGCCAATGTGGATTTGCCGCTGCCGTTGTGGCCGATGACGGCAATGTATTCGCCACGCGCGACAGAAAAAGAAATATCCCGCAGCGCGTCCGGCGCAGGGGCACCTTCCGTGCTTTCGGCATCTTTCTCGTAGGAAAAACAAATATGGTTGAGTTGTATCAGTTCCCGGTTCATTTTCTCATTTACGAAAACCGCACGCGTACCGAACTGCCGCAGGGGAGCGCCAGCCCCGTTTCTTTTACGGGGAGGCCCAATTCGTCCGCCTCGATCTTTCCTTTGTGTTGTGATAGTATTCTGGTGGCCACCATGTAGCCGGATGTGGAAGCAGAAAGCCCGGTCGTGTATGAGTTCATCAAAAAGAACAGCGGTTCGGGCGAAAGAAGGGGGGCCACCTCGCGCAGAAATTCGTCAATGCAGTCTTCCAGTTTCCACACCTCGCCGCCCGGGCCCCGACCGTAGGAGGGTGGGTCCATAATGATGGCGTCATAGTGTTTGCCACGCCGGATCTCGCGCTGGGCGAACTTTCGGCAGTCGTCCACAATATAGCGGATGGGTGCGTTCTGCAATTGATTGAGGGCTGCGTTTTCCTTTGCGTACTGTACCATGCCTTTGGCCGCGTCCACATGACAGACTGACGCGCCCGCCGCGGCGCAGGCGACCGTGGCACCACCCGTATAGGCAAACAGATTCAGCACCGAAACAGGCCTGCCGGCGTGGGCGATCAGATCGGTCATCCAGTCCCAGTTGGTCGCCTGTTCGGGAAACAGACCCGTGTGCTTGAACCCCATCGGACGGATGAGAAAGCGCAGATGGCGGTACCCGATCTCCCAGGATGCAGGCAGGTCGTTTTGGCTCCACTCGCCCCCGCCGCCGTGCCGGCAGTAGGAAGCGTCTGCGCTCTGCCAGCCGGGGGCGCGCTTCATCTGCTGCCAGATGACCTGCGGGTCGGGTCTGATCAAGGTATAGTGTCCCCACTTTTCCAGCCGTTCACCGTCTGAAGCGTCCAGCAATTGATATTCTTTCCATCCGTCGCTTATGTACATGACGATTTGTCGCTCATCTTTCCTTATATTCTCTGATCAGGGAGGAGACAGACTGCCCGTGGCAGAGGGCAATGGCCAGTGCATCCGCCGTGTCGTCAGGTTTCGGAGGGGCATTCAATTTCAAAAGAGAGGTGACCATGGCAATGACCTGCCTTTTTTCCGCGCGGCCATAGCCCACAACCGCCTGCTTGACCTGCAAAGGGGTGTACTCGCCGATCTTCAGATGATGGCGGTATGCCGACAGCAAAATGATGCCCCTTGCCTCGGCCACCATGATGCCGGTGGTCTGGTTGGTGTTGAAATACAACTCTTCCACCGCCATTTCTTCCGGGTGATATTTTTCGATGATGGCGTTCATCTCTTCGTAGATGATGTTCAGGCGGTATTCAAGCGGGGTTTTCGGCGGGGTCTTAATGGCACCGAAAGCCACCGGACGAAAATCAAAGCCGCGTTTTTCCACCACGCCCCAACCGACAATGCCATACCCCGGGTCTATGCCCAAAATAATCATAGATTGTTCACTTTCGGCAAATTTGCAATAACTCTCTTTTTACAGTATACCACAGAATTTTGTGTCTGTCAAAATTATTTGCGTATTTTATTTACTTTTTTGTTTATATTTGTTATAATGAAATATCATCATTTGGTATTGTCTGACACCATCAGAAAACGCAAAACAGAGGTTGAAAATGAGATTCTTTTCGGAAAACGATCGTGGGCAAAAGTCATTGGCATCCCCGGCGAAGCGGGTGATCTTTGGGCTTTGCTCTTTTGTTTTGCCGGTGCTGTGCATGCTTGCCGTTCTGGTGGGTCGGGGTGTGATCCTGCGCGGAGACGCTTCACTGTTCTCGGCAGACGGCGCGGTTTCGCTTCTGCAACGCATCGAAAATGTGCGCGCCGCGGCCACTGCCGGCTCGCTTTTCTCCTATTCTGTCTCTTCGGGGACTTGCGACATCTTTTTCCTTTTGGTCGCACTGCTGCCTCTGTCGCTTAACGCATCGGCCGTGCTGGGTGTGCTTGTAAGCGTTGCCTTCCTTTCGCTTTCCTTTTATCTTGCCGCATCCGGTATGGCTGTCCGACCCTTCCCGGCGTTGGTCACCTCCCTTCTTTACGGCATGTCGTCCTTCTCTTTTGTGTGCATGTTCTTTCCGGGTGCGGGCACCTTTCTGTTTTTAGTCCCCCTGCTTGTCTCCGCTTTGCATCTGCTGGTCACGCGCGGATACGCCGTCCCCTTTTCCGTCGTGCTGGCGGCGGGCATGCTGACCTACCTGCGCGGCGGTTTTGTGTTGCTGATCGCTTCCCTGCTGTGGCTGTTATTTGACCTGTTTGCCTTCTCTGCCAAAGAGACGCGCATCAAAGCGCCCGCCGCACTGCTGCGCTATGCGGTCGGTGTGTTGGTTTCACTTTCATTTACCGTCGGCACGCTCATAACAGCGCTTGCGGCGGTGGAATGGACCATCCCGACAGAGATAGAGGCGAATTTTGACCTGCTTTCGCTGTTGCTCAAAATGCTGCCCGCCACCTATGACGGCATCACTTCCCACAGTTTACCGTATGCGTATGTCGGCCTGTTGGTTCTGTTGGCCGTGCCTGCCTATTTTGCCTGCACGAACCTGCCGCGCAAAGAGCGCATCGGCGCTGCCATCCTCTCTGTCGTCACTCTTTTCGGTGTCTCTCTGTTTTTACTCAGCCGCGTTTGGGACTGGCTTGGTGCCGACGCAGTCCCTTCCTATCTTCCCATTGCCTTTTTCGGCTTTTTGCTGTTGCTGTTTTCTGCACGCGGCCTTTCGCATGCCACCGCACAGAACCGACGACCTTCGGCCGTATTTATCGCCTACGGCTTTTTGATGTTGCTGTTGCTCTTTGCTCAAAAACTGCCGCTGACCTATGTTTCGGAAGCGGCGAAGACCTCCGAAACATATGTCAATTCCGTCAATTCCGTGTGGGTGTCTCTCTTTGTGCTGACCGCCCTGTGCGGTGCCGTTTATGGGTACATCACCTCTGCCGGCAAGCGCAGGAACCTCCCCGCGGCCCTTCTGCTGTTGGTCGTGATGGCGGAGGTCACATTCGGGCAGGCAAAGCTTCTGCAATCCTATCAGAACGAGCATACCGTATACAGCCGCTCTTCCGTCGATACCTATACGGCCGCCATGGAAAAAGCAAAAGAGTATCTGGCCACAGCAGACACCGACGGCTTCCGTGTCGAAACCGTCTCTTCTGCCCTGGCGGGCGACTATGTGCTGTTCGGCACCTCCACATCTTCTGCGGGTCACGCAGATGATGAACTGCGCGCCGCGCTGATCCGCCTCGGCATGGCCTCAACCGAAGATGGGGTTGCATACACCCACATCTCCCCGGCGCTTGATACCCTGCTGGGTGTGCGCTATCTGGTGGCATATACCCCCACCAATGACGAAGGGGCCTCCGAGGAAGACCCCGTGCCGGACGAGCCGTCGGAAGAGGAAGAAAGTAAACTGCAACGCACCATCCGCCAGATCAAAGAAGCGTTCTTCCCACTGGAAAACATCGTGGCTCCTCTGCCCGTCACGGTCGCCGGTACCGTCAGCACTCTCTACCGCACCGTATACACAGACGGTGATGTCACCGTCTATGAAAACCCATACGCCCTCCCCATGCTGACGACCGTTTCGGGCGACCTCTCCTCGCTTGATTTTGCCCTGCCGGACGAAGACGATCTCCTGTATGATGACCAAGGCAACATTATAGGCCTCCGCGAAGACATGGCCACCGGGCGGCTGTATACGCCCGTGGAACGCCTGAATGCCATCTGGGCTGCTGTCACGGGGCAGAGCGATGTGTCGCTGTTTGCGCCGCTTACGGACTCCGTTCTCAAAGGTGCCTACAACTCTACCCGCACAACAGATGCGCTTGGCCAAACGGTCTATACAGTCACCAACAAGAATAATGCCAAAAACGCCAAGATGACGCTGGACGCCAACCTGGAGACCGGCACGGAACTGTTGCTTTGCCTCCCCTCCATTACGGGGTGCGAAGCGGAAGTGTATGTTAACGGTGTGTATACCGCCACCATCAACTATGCCAACCAAGCCGAAAACGGCATGATGCCGCTCGGATACCAAGAAATCGACCGCGTGCAAATCG
>CAMGGT010000079.1 GCA_946055715.1 uncultured Clostridia bacterium
AAGCGGGCGGCCTTCAATCACCTGCAGACCCTCTCGTTCTCTTACTTCAATCAGAACAGCGTGGGCTACATCCATGCCCGCGTGATGAGCGACACCAACCGCATCGGCAGCGTCATTTCCTGGGATATGATGGACGGCGTGGGCAACCTCGCCTACCTCGGCAGCGCATCGGTGGTCATGTTCTCCATCAATGTGCCGCTGACACTGCTTGTACTTTCGCTTGTGCCCATCGCGGTGCTGTTTTCTTTCTACTTCAACAAAAAACTGGTCAAGCACGACCGGATGGTGCGCGAGGCCAACTCGCGCGTGACCGGCAATTTCAACGAGGGCATCACCGGTGCCCGCACCACAAAGACCTTGTGCGCAGAAGAAAAGCTGGAGCAGAATTTTGACCGCGACGTGTCAGAGATGCGCCGCCTTTCCATCCGCCGCACGCATTTCCGCGCCCTTTTCGGGTCGCTGATCACCTTCGCCGCCTTTGCCGCGCTGGCCCTTGTGCTGTGGCGGGGCGGGGTCATCACCATGCAGCAGGCCATGCAGATCGGCACTCTGTCGGTGTTCATGTCCTACGCGCAGAACCTCATGGAGCCGGTGCGCTGGTTCGTTTCGGCCATCTCGGACCTTGTGGCCGTGCAGGTCAACATCGAGCGCTTCACCTCACTTATGGACACAAAATCGGACGTCGTGGACACACCTGAGGTCGTCGCACGCTACGGAGACACCTTCCATCCCCTGCGCGAAAACTGGGAGCCGCTTTTGGGCGAGGTGGAATTCAGAGATGTGTCCTTCCGCTATCCGGACGGTGACGACTATGTGCTTGAGCATTTCAACCTCACGGTTCCGCAGGGCACCACCGTTGCCATTGTGGGCGAGACCGGGGCAGGGAAGTCCACGCTGGTCAACCTTGTCTGCCGCTTCTTTGAGCCGACCTCCGGGCAGGTGCTCATCGACGGGCGGGATGCCCGCGAGCGTTCCCAGCTGTGGCTGCACAGCCACATCGGCTATGTGTTGCAGTCGCCGCATCTGTTTTCGGGTACGGTTATGGAAAACCTGCTCTACGGCAACCCGAATGCCACCAAGGAACAGGTGGAAGAAGCCGTGCGCGCCGTGTGCGCAGACAAGGTCATTGCCCGCATGAAGGACGGCTATGACACCGACGTGGGGGAGGGCGGAGACCTGCTCTCCACCGGCGAAAAGCAGTTGCTGTCTTTCGCGCGCGCATTGCTGGCCGACCCGCGCATTTTCGTTCTGGATGAGGCCACCTCATCGGTGGACACCGTCACGGAAGCCCTGCTGCAAAAGGCCACCGAGCGCATCATGCGCGGCCGCACCTCCTTTGTGGTGGCGCACCGCCTTTCTACCATCCGCGGGGCGGATGTCATTCTGGTGGTAGATGCCGGCCGCATCATCGAGCAGGGCACCCATGCCGAACTGATGGCACAGCGCGGTGCCTACTATGAACTGTATACCCATCAATACCGCCGCGAGATGACAGAGGCCGTCTTTGCGCCTGTGGCCGACGGTGAAGCCGCCCCCGCACAGACAGAGTAACCAATTTTTTGCATTTTCATAAAGGAAGAAAACCATGAAAGTCAAAGACATTCCCTACCGCCGCTATACCATAGAAGAGGGCACCGCGGAATTTGAGCGGTTCTGCCGCGCCTATGAGGCGGCGCAGTCGGCCGACGATGTCATCGCCGCCCGCAAGATCATGCTGGACATGCGCATCGCCTACGAGACGGCCTCCGCGCTTGCCTTCAACCGCTTTTCGCTGGACAGCCGCGACCCGTTTTACCGCGCGGAGGTGGACTATTATGACGAAAACGGCCCGCTGTTCTCCCGCCTGGCCACCCGCTTTGCGGACATGATGCTGAACTGCCCCTTCCGCCACGAGCTGGAAAAGCGGCTCAACCCCCGCCTGTTTGCCGCCTATGAGGCCGACAAAAAGGCGTTTGATGACCGCATCACGGAGGATGTACAAAAAGAAAACGCGACGGTCACGGAATACTCGCAGTTCATGTCCTCGCTTTCCTTTACCTTCGACGGGGAAGAGATGCCCCTCTCGGTCATCCGCGGCAAGCTGGAAGACAGCGACCCGGATGTGCGCCGCCGCGCCGCCGTTGAGATCGACCGCGTGCTGGGCGAACACAAGAGAGAGCTGGACGATTTGTATGACCGGTTGGTGCATCTGCGGGATGCCATGGCCAAAAAGATGGGCTACCGCGACTTCACCGAGCTCGGCTATTGGCGCATGAGGCGCATTGACTACACGGCCGACATGGTGCGCGTATTCAGAGACAATGTCTGCCGCGACCTTGTGCCCGCTGTCTGCGAGGTCAAAAAGTCTGTGGCAGACCGTCTGGGGGTACCCACCGTCACCTTTGCGGATGCGGAGGTATACACCGCGGGCACAGCCCCGGAACCCGTCCTTGACAAAGAGGGCATGTTCCGCGCCGCGCAGGAGATGTATGACGAAATGAACCCGGAGATCGGCGCCTTCATGCACGCCATGCAGGAAAACGAGGCCTTTGATGTGGACGCGCGCGACGGCAAGTGGGGCGGCGGTTACTGCACCTCTTTTCCGCTGTACAAACAGCCCTTCATTCTTGCCAATTTCAACGGTTCCAGCGGTGATGTGGACGTGCTGACCCACGAGTTCGGCCACGCATTGGCCGACTACTTCAAGTATAAGGAAGGCGACCTTGAGCTGGATGTGGGCGGCATGGAAACGGCCGAATGCCATTCCATGAGCATGGAATTCTTCTCCTGGAAGTATATGCGTCGCTTTTTCGGCGAGAATACCGATAAATATCTTTACAAACACCTGCTGTCTTCCTTCTGCTTCATTCCCTACGGTGTTGCCGTAGACGAGTTTCAGCATGAGGTCTATGCCCACCCGGACATGACCCCCGACGAGCGGGATGCCTTGTGGCTTGGCCTGGAGCAGAAATACCGCCCCTGGCTTGACTATACCGGCTTGCCCTATCTGGGCCGTGGCACGCGCTGGCAGTACCAGATGCACATCTACGAGTCGCCCTTCTACTACATCGACTATTGCCTGGCGCAGACGGTGGCGCTGTCGTTTTTGTGCGAGTCCCTGTCTGACTATGACGGTGCCCTCGACCGCTACCTCGGCTTTGTACGCACGGGCGGGCAGAAGTCGTTTGGCGACCTGGTGGCAGAGGCCGGACTCCCCTCGCCTTTCGCACCCGGCGCGCTGGCAAAGATGGCACAGCGGATCACCGCCCTTGCAAAAGACATCGAACAACGCATATAAATCAAATTGCAATATGACCGACAGACAGGGTCTGTCAAAGGAGGATCTACCATGACAAAAATCGACATTTTTTCCGGCTTTCTCGGCGCGGGAAAAACCACCCTCATCAAAAAAATGATCGAGCGGGCCTATCGGGGCGAGAAGATCGTCCTCATCGAAAACGAGTTTGGCGAGATCGGCATTGACGGCGGCTTCTTGCAGGACGCGGGCATCAATATCACAGAGATGAACTCCGGCTGCATCTGCTGTTCGCTTGTCGGCGACTTCAGCCGCGCCCTCACCAAAGTGCAGGAAACCTACCATCCCGACCGCATCCTCATCGAGCCGTCCGGCGTGGGCAAACTCAGCGATGTGTTGCAGGCAGTGCTGAAAGCCGGCCTGCAGGACGCCGAGATCGGCGCGCTCTGCGCCGTGGTGGATGCCAAGAAGTGCAAGATGTATATCAAAAACTTCGGTGAGTTCTTCTGCGACCAGATCAAGACCGCACGCACCGTCATCTTCAGCCACACAGACACCGCCACCCCCGAAAAGGTGGAAGAAGCGCTGGCGCTTGTGCGCGAACAGAACCCGGAGGCCGTTGTCATCACCACAAATACAGATGACCTGACGGGCGAACAACTCTTTGAAGCCGTCTGCCGCCCCGCCGCCCATGACGAGTTTGCAGAGCAGGTGCGCGCACAGGCAATGGCCGACAAAGCGCATCATCATCACCACGACGATGACGACGATGACGAGGACGAACACGGCCACTGCTGTCACCATCACCATGACGATGACGATGATGAGGACGAGCACGGCCATTGCTGCCATCATCACCATGACGATGACGACGATGATGAAGACGAGCACGGCCATTGCTGCCACCAAGACCACGATGATGACGAGGATGACGAGGACGACGGCCATTGTTGCCACCATCACCACCATCATCACGGACACGATGCCGACGAAGTGTTTACCAGTTGGGGCAGGGAAACGACCCGCGCCTATACGGAAGAGGAGATCGAACACGCCCTCTCGGTGCTGGATGCAGGGGACGCGCCCTGCGGCATGATCCTGCGCGCCAAAGGCATTGTGGCCTCGCCGGACGGCAGATGGATCCACTTTGACTTTGTGCCCGGCGAGCATGACATCCGCCGCGGTGCGGCCGGTGTCATCGGCAAACTCTGCGTCATCGGCTCCGGGCTGGATGAGGCGCGCATCGCCGCCCTCTTCGGGCTGAAAGCGTGACGGGGGGCAAACATGCAGAACATTCCCGTATATCTGTTCACCGGTTTTCTGGAGGGCGGCAAGACCAAGTTCATCCAGGACACCATGGAAGACCCGAATTTCAACGCCGGTGAGCGCACTCTGCTGCTTATGTGCGAGGAGGGGGAAGAAGAGTATGATTTTTCTCGTTTTCCCGACGGCGGCAAAAGCGTGACCCTTTTCTCTGTTCCCTCGGAGGACTGGCTCACCGAAGACCGGCTGGAAGCACAGCGCAAGCCTGCCAAGGCCGGGCGCGGCAGCGTGGAATACGACGGCATGTGGCAGCTTGACAACCTCTACAACAACCTTCCCCGCGGATGGGGCGTGGCGCAGGAACTGTGGATCGCAGACGCCGGCACCGCCCTCACCTACAACGCCAACATGCGCCAGCAGACGGTCGACAAGCTCAAAAGTACGGAGGTCGTCATCTTCAACCGCGTCAGACCCGACACAGACCGCGACGCCCTGCACAAGCTGGTGCGAGGCATCTCCCGCCGGGCAAAGATCGCCTACGAGACCGTGGGGGGCGAACTGGAGTTTGACACGATCGAAGACCCGCTGCCCTTTGATGTCAACGCCCCGGTCATCGAGGTAAAGGACATTGACTATGCGCTGTGGTACCGCGACATCAGCGAGGATATGCAGAAGTATGACGGCAAGACCGTTTCTTTTCTCGGCGTGGTGGCCAAAAATCCCAAAATGGCCAAAGGCGAGTTCGCCCTCGGCCGCCATGTGATGACCTGCTGTGAAGCGGATATTTCGTACCACGCCTTTCTTGCCAGATGGCCGGAAGCAGAAAAACTCACCTCCTATGAGTGGGTGCGCGTCACGGCGCGTATCTCCGTCCGGCAGACGCCATTCTACGGCAACAAGGGGCCGGTTCTGGAGATCACCCAACTGGAAAAGGCAGAAAAACCCGACCCGGAAGTGGCCACATTCTATTGATTTTTTTCATCGATTTTTTGTCGAGCAAGGAGGACATTCACAATGAAACCGGAAAC
>CAMGGT010000080.1 GCA_946055715.1 uncultured Clostridia bacterium
GCAGGGCGCGGTTGCACCACGGGGGACCGCGAAGCGGGGGAAGGAGCCCGCGGGCACAATCGCAGAGGATACGGCCTTTTTGCGGGCGGATATGAAATCCGCCCCCACGGAGATATGCTCAACTATCCGCATCTACCGAATCACCGAAAGCATGGGAAGCTGTCAATTTGCCGGCAGAGGAGGGGCTTGCTCCTCCCGAAAATCCGGTTATTGTCACACCGTTGCCGAAAGCGAATTTCAGCCGACAACTCGCCGCAGGGCGCGGTCGCACCCTTCAGTTGCACAAAAAGCGGGGGCCGTTGCAGACAAGTCTGCAACGGCCCCCGTAATCGGGAAATCAAGCTTGGGTATCGATGATGAAGAACATCTGGTGGATCTCAATGGGTGCAAAGTTTTCGGTGCCGGCGACGGTGATGACCGCGACATAGCAGCCGGGATCAACGGGAGAATTTTCAGCTCCGTAGCCGATGATGTGCGTTCCCATCATCCACTTGATGGTGACTTCGCCATCGGAGTTGGTGACGAAGTTGATGTCAATGCCCTCGCCGTCATACGCTTTGCACGGGCAATGGTTGGGTGTGAAAGCGGCCTCGCCGCGACCGAGGCCGGGTTTGCCGTTATACTTGGAGCGCAGCGCCACGAAGTAGGCAATATCCTTCTGGGCAGAACCGAGGTTGCCGACATAGTCGCGGCCGATCAGGTCATTGATCTTGGTATCTGCACCCACACGGAAGGTGTTGGTGGTGTAGGTGGGTGTCTGACGGACAGTGTAGTTGATCTCCGATGCGACAGACGCGGCCGCCTCAGCCGGATCCACCAGCGTGGGGGTGATGTTGGCAATGGCAATGTTGGTGCCGGCATAGAGGTTGATCTTCTTCCACTCTGCTTCCGTGCCGCCGAATCTGACCTCGGTCAACGCAGTGCATCCCTGGAATGCACAGGAATTGACGGTGGTGAGACCGCTTGAGAGGGTGATGCTCTCAAGCGCCTTATCGGAGCGGAATGCCTCGGCAGGCAATGCGGAGAGGGTGGAGGAAAGAATGACCACTTCGCGCAGAGACACACAGCCGGCAAAGGCCTTTTTGCCGATGTTGCTGAGATTTTCGGGCAACACCACACGGGTAAGAGAGGTGCAGTTTTCGAATGCGCTTGGGCTGATGGTGACAAGAGACACAGGCATCTTGATGGTGGTGAGGGAGTTGCAACCGTAGAAAGCACAGTCGCCGATGTAAGTCAGCCCTGCGGGCAGGACGACCTCTTTGAGGTTATACATACCATAGCAGGTATAGGGGGCAACGGAAATGACGCCCGGTTCGATGACCAGCTTGGTAATATTGCCGATATACTTGGCATAGTCGCTCATGTTGACATTGGCCAAGCTCAGCGTGGGCATGGCACCCGTGCCGGAAATGGTCAGCGTGCCATCGGAGGTGAGACGGTAGTGAATGTTATTGCCGGTGAGGTAGAAGCCGTTGGTGCCTTTGAATTTATTGTAGGCCACTTCCGAGATGGCATCGCCGTTCTTATCCGTTTCGTTATCTACTGCTTTCCAGAAGCCGGTGCCCTCGGTGGCAAAGCGGTAGGTCCGGGTGGCGGGCTTCCAATCCTGCGACATCTGCTGCAGATCGAGGATGACGGATTCAACCGTCTTGCTCACAAAGCGGATCTGCTTGTAGGTGCCGTTGGTGGAGTCAAAGCAGGCATACCAGTCTGCCGTTTCGGGGATGGTGACATCGATGTCCACGGGGAACTCGAAGAAGGAGATGTCGTCCGGGAAATCGACCTTGCGCAAATAACGCTGGATACCGTAGCTGTAGCTTGTGCCGTTTGAGGTGATGATGGTGATCTCACGCTCTCTGTAGGTGCCGTTGGTGACGGAGAAGTGTGCCACGCCGTCCTTCTCCCACACGGAGCCGACCTGCAGGACATCTGCCGTCTGGTTCCAGTTGACCAGCGTCACGGTGGACATATACTCGGCCTTCTTTTCTTCCTCAGAGCGGCCGGTGGTGTCGCCGATATAATCGGGGTTCTGCTTATAGTTGCTTTCATTCCAGGTAGTCTGGGACTTGATGCCGGTATTGCTGTTGAACTCATCATAGGTGCTGCCGCAACCGTGGATGATATCTTTATACAGCACGTTGTACATGTTGTAGTTGCCGTTGTTCTTGCCATAGAGAACGCCGCCGTTCATGTGCGGGTGGTCGTTGATCATGACGGGGCAGCCCGCGCCGTTGATGAAGCAGTGGGCAAAGGTGATGTCGTAGGCATCGGTATAGTCAAGCGAGACCATCACGCAGGAGTTGGTGTAGGAGAACGAGCCGGTGTAGTACACACTGGGCATCTCACAACGATAGTTGTTGTGGTGGAGGTTCTTGGCCTCAATGGGAGGATTGGTTTTGCCGTTGGGGTCATAACCGTAGATCTGGGTGGCGTCCACATGCAACTCGTCCTTCTCGTTACCGTAGCCCACAGCACCCATATCTGCCACATAGGTGTTATACACAAACACATTCTGCAGGGGGTTCATGCCGTCGCGGTCTTCCTGAATGTTGCCGCCGATGTAGCACCAGTTGAACACAGAGTTGGAGCACTGGCCGACGGTTTTGAAAGAGCAGTGGTCAAAATAGTAGCAGATATTTCCGTTACCGCCGCGGGGCAGATTGGCAGGTTTGACCATCGAGCAGTTGACCAGCTTGACGGTGAAGCGACCGCCGGTGGGGTCTGAATACAGACCGTCGCCCAGTGCTTCGCCATAGTCTTCTGTGAAGGCATAGGTGCCGGCATTGCTGACATTGATGGTCACATTGCCGTCGGAGAAGTCAAAGTTGGAGATGACCACTTCCTTGACATTCCCCACCTTCGTGTAGTCAACGCTGATCTTGTACGCGCGGTTGCCGGCACCGCCGCTGCCGGTGACGTCTACACCGGGGGCAACCGTCACGCTTGTGACATCGATGCCTTTTGTGACCGTCTCGTTCATATACATGATGCTGCCCATACCGGTGTTATAACGGTCGGGCATGGGGGTGCTGTCATAGTAGGGATCGGATGTCACCTCGGTCTTGACCGTGGTGGTGTGGCAGACGGTGCACTCGCCGTCCACAAACTGATGGGCGGCCTTCTGGGTGTCGTCAATGATCTTGGTCTCGCCGCAGGCAGCGCAGGTCACAGTGGAATATCCTTCGCGCTCGCAGGTGCCGGCGGTGTAACTGCCGGGCATGACCCAGATGTGGCCAAAGGCCTTCACCGTCTCCTCTTTGGTGTTGCCGCAGGCAGTGCAGGTATAGGTGATGTGTCCCGCTGTCGTGCAGGTGGACTCAACATCCACATCTGCCTCATAGAGGTGGCCCGGTGTTGAACAGTTGCGAGAGGTGGTGGGGCCTGTCGGCGGCTGTGTGGTGATGTCCGGATCGGAACTGGAACTTGAGCTTGAACTTGTGTTCGGACCCGATGTGGGATTCACAGGCGTCATCACGCAGGAGGTCAGAAAACAGGCCAGCGCAAGAAACAGTGCCGTCAGGATCAGCAATGTTCTTTTCATGATGTTCTCCTTTTCAAAAATAATATTTTTAATTTTTTCAAAATATACTGTCATCTCTCAAGTGCCTGTGGCCCGCAGGCAAAAGCCGGGGCAGAAGAGAAGCGGCGGCCGCCTGCCGAAGATGCACATGGCCACGCCCGCCCGGGCAATCATTGGCAGCGCTCCGTTTGCCGTCGGGCATTCTTCCCCGCGGGTTGCCCGTTTCCGCAGAGTGACCGAGAAACGCCGGGTCAGTACAGTCAAGCGCGCAACTCCCATGTCAACAAAACACGATTTTTCGGCCGCAACCTGTCCGTTTGCCCCGAAAAACACAGTCGCCGCAAGATTGCTTGGTATGTAGAGAAAGAAATGAACCCTTCCAATTCAGAGCAGAATTGCCTGACGCGGGTGAGCAACACATCTGCCGCCGCTGACTTGAAATGTCCATTTTTCATCATTATGATTGTAGCATTTTCTTACAGGAAAGTCAACCGACAGCACACAAACAACTGATTTTCGGCACATTGCCGAAACCGCCCCGCTTTTTTTGGTGGTTTCGACCCCTGCCGCATGTGACCGTTGCAGATCTGCCGCGTTGCTACCCCCGTGGTGCAACCGCCCGGCGGCGATAGCCCGGTGAGATTTGCCTGTGGCGAGTGACATTTGCCGCGCGCGGACAGGGAGAGGCCTGCGGCATGAAATTTCGCCCGACGGCGAAGTGAAAGATTGTTTTGGGTTGGAGGGGGTAAGCCGATATTTTAGGTTGCGGTAGGGGAGGGGCTTGCTTTATGCCTCTATTTTACTAAATACTGTAAACTACATCTCTTCTTCTTTTGTAAACTATGTTACTACATTATACAGCTTGCTTCTCCCGCCTTTTGCAACGGCACACCTCAACCGCTTCGCGGTCCCCCTTCCCCGCCGGGAAAGGCGCTCATCGCAGACCTACGGTAAAGGGGCTGTTGCAAATGAAAATAACAACTTGCAACAACCCACTCTTCAACCCTCCTTAATGGAACAGCCCCTCACCCACACGCAAACATATCCATACAAAAACGCTCGGGCGTGCGAAAATGCGCACGCCCGAGCGAAGCAGAGTGGTCAATAGACAAAATCAAATTCAAAATCGTAGATCCTGACGGTGTCGCCCTCTTTGATGCCCGCTTCTTTGAGGCGGTCGAACACGCCGTTCTTCTGCAATACGCGCTGAAAGAAATTGAGGGATTCATAGTCGCTGAAATTGATCTGCCCCATGAAATTGAACAGCCATTTGCCCTCCACGGTGTACACCCCGTCGCTGACGGTGACGGTGGTTTCCATGGGGTCTGCGCCGCGCGCGGCCTCTTCCTCCGGGGTGATCTCCGGCAGATAGACAGTGGGGGGCGGCAGCTGCTCCAGCCGGGCGGCTACCGTCTGCACCATCTCGCGGATGCCCTGCCCGGTGGCGGCCGAGACGAACAGCAGGGGTCTGCCGAGGGCGACCACCCGCTCTTTGAAGGCGGCAAGATAGGGGGCATCCGGGTCGAGGGCGTCACACTTGTTGGCCACCACGATCTGGGGTCGCTCGGCCAGCGACGGGCTCCAGCGCGCCAGTTCGCGGTCGATCATCTCCAGGTCCTCCAAGGGGTCGCGCCCCTCGGTGGAGGCGATGTCCACCACATGCAGCAGCAGGCGGCAGCGGTCGGTGTGCCGCAGAAACTCATGCCCCAGGCCAAGCCCGTCGGAAGCGCCCTCGATCAGCCCCGGAATATCCGCGGCCACAAAGCCCTTGCCCTCCCCCACAGACACAACGCCCAGGTTGGGAGACAGGGTGGTGAAATGATAGTCTGCAATTTTGGGCCGTGCGGCCGAAATGGAGGCAAGCAGAGAGGATTTGCCCACGCTGGGATAGCCGATGATGGCCACATCCGCCAACATCTTCAATTCCAGCAGCAGTTCCCTTTCCTCGCCTTTTGTGCCATTTTTGCGAAAGCGGGGGATCTGCCGGTTGG
>CAMGGT010000081.1 GCA_946055715.1 uncultured Clostridia bacterium
CCGCGGGCTCCTTCCCCCGCTTCGCGGTCCCCCTCCCTCCCGGAGGGAGGCAAAAAATGCCTACCGGTTCGTTTTGTCCTCGTAGTACGATGTAACATTTAAAACTATATTCTACACGGCTGATGTTCGATTGCTTCAACTCAACAAACAGCAAAACAAAAGCTAAAGTATTAGCTGTTACAGCATAGTAGCGGAGAATATCACCCTTCCGCTTTTTGCAAGGGCACCCCTCATCCACCGCTTCGCGGTCCCCCTTCCCCACTGGGGAAGGCATTGAAGGTAGACCTACGGTAAAGGGGCTGTCACAAATGCGAACATGCACTTGCAACAGCCCCTTATTCCTCTTTTCGGCTCTGTCTTAATGCGACAGCCCCGCCATACTGCGGCCTGCTTTTGCTATTTGCTACGCCGAAGGGATTTGCCGAGGGCACTATTTCATCCTCTTCACGAAAAGTGATTGAGAGGGGGCTTGGGGGAGGCCTTTTTCAGACCTCCCCCACATCGCTTCTCCACACGCAATCTATTGCGCTCGCGCTCAAACTCAAGCAGCAGTTGCTTGACTGTCTCCGCTTTTTGTTGTATGATAGTGCGCATAAGAAAGTGCGGCAGGCAGCCCCGCCACGGCACCGCGCCGCGTCACCGACGGGGCAGGGAAATGCACCGTCCCAAAAGCGGCAAGCGGGCGGTTTGCTTGCGGAGACAATGGTCCGACAATGGAATCTGTTCCTGTGGGACAGAAGTACCCACCGCCGCCAAAAACAAAAATTCATCAAAAACCGGCCGAACCACCTTTCTTTTGAGACTTCGCAAAAGGGAATGGCCGCGGCCGTCGAAGCGAAGAGGGCAAAATGACACAGACCGAAAGCAAACAGACATACCTCCCCGAAGAGATCTGCCGACAGGCAGAGGCAGTGGCGCGCGAGCTGGCGCAGGCCGCCCATCTCACACGCGGGCAGATCGTGGTGGTGGGGTGCAGTACCAGCGAAGTGCGCGGGCAGGCGGTGGGCAGTTGCCCCACGCCGGAGATCGCGCAGGCCATCTACCGCGGCCTGCAAGGCATCTTTGAGCCGCTGGGGGTGTATGTGGCCGCCCAATGCTGCGAGCATCTCAACCGCGCCATCATCGTGGAGCGCGACGCGGTGCCCGGCGCAGACATCGTCAATGTCGTGCCCAGGCCGGACGCGGGGGGCTCGTTTGCCACGGCCTGCTACCGCGCGTTTGCCCATCCGGTTGCACTGGAAGAGATCAAAGCGGACGCCGGCATCGACATCGGCGGCACCCTCATCGGCATGCACCTCAAAAAGGTGGCGGTGCCGCTGCACCCGTCGCAGAAGCAGATCGGGCAGGCCGCCGTCGTCTGCGCCAGGGTGCGGCCGAAGTTCATCGGCGGGGAGCGCGCCGGGTATGACGACGCGCTCAGACAGGGCTATCCCGCCCCTTGACAGACAGCGCATTCGCCGAAAGCTAAAACACGCGCGCCCGGCGCAGTGGTCGAATCTTGCTTTCTTTGTTCATATCCGGTTGCGTCGGGGCGTTGACAAACTCTCTGCGCATCACCCAAGCCCAACCGGCTGTGCCTTCACAAAGAAGGCGCATTGCCCGGTGCGGACGATCTGATACAGAAAGGGCAGTATCCGCCTGTGAAAACCCCAAAACCCAAAATAGAAAAAGCCAAAAAGCCCACTTACAGCACCCTTCAGAATGTGTGGTTCATGGTGAAGCTCGCATGGACGGCAAAAGAGAAAAAGGTGCTTGTGCTGTGCCTGCTGTCGGCGGTGCTGGCGGTGCTGAACAGCATCATCGGGCTGTATATTACCCCCACCATCCTGTCGGCGGTGGAACAGCGGGTGCCCGTCTCGGAGCTGGTGCTGACCATTTTGCTGTTCACGGGCGGGGTCATGCTGGTCTCGGCCGCCTCTGCCTATGTGCAGCGCAACACGCTGTTCGGCCGCGTTGCCGTGCGGTGTGAGCTGATTGCGCTTGTGAACAAAAAGGCCGCCACCACCTCCTATCCCAATGTGGGAGACGAGGCCTTCGGCCGCCTGCTGGCCAGCGCGGAGGACGCGACCAACAGCAACCAAAAAGCCGGCGAGGCAATATGGGAGACCCTCTCTTCCCTTCTCAAAAATCTGCTGGGCTTTGCCATCTACCTCTCCCTGCTGGTCTCGGTGGGGCCGACACTGCTCTTGTGCGTGCTTCTCACCACGGTCGTGGGCTATTACATCGGCCGGTATGCAGACGGATACAGGTACCGCCATCGGGAGGAGGAAGAAGACTGCCTCCGCCACATAGAGTACATCCACGGCCGCGCGCAGGACTGGAACGCGGCAAAGGACATCCGCATCTTCGGCCTGCGCGGCTGGATGACCGACCTTTCGCAAAAGGCCAGGGCGGCCTATGCGGGCGTTCGCCGGCGGGCCACCCGCGCCGTCATCTTTGCTCGGCTGGCAGATGTGGTGCTGGCCTTCCTGCGCAACGGACTGGCCTATGTCTACCTCATCCGGCAGGTGCTGGAGGGGCAGATCGACGTGCCGCGGTTTTTGCTGCTCTTCTCGGCGGTGGGTGGCTTTACCGAGTGGGTGTCGGGCATTCTCGGCGACCTTGCCACCCTGCATCGGCAGAGCTTAGACCTTTGCACCCTGCGCGAATTTCTGGATTTTCCGGAGCCGTTTCTGTTCACGCAGGGGCAGCCGCTTGCGGCAGAGCCGGGGGATGCGCATGAGATCCGGCTGGAGCATGTCTGCTTCCGCTATCCCGGCACGGAAAAGGACACCCTGCACGACATAAACCTTGTACTTCATCCCGGCGAAAAGCTGGCCGTGGTGGGGCTGAACGGCGCGGGCAAAACCACGCTGGTCAAGCTCATCTGCGGGTTTCTGGACCCCACAGAGGGACAGGTACTGTTGGACGGCACAGACATCCGCGTCTATGACCGCGCGGCCTACTACCGGCTGTTTTCCGCCGTGTTTCAGCAGTATTCGCTTCTGGCCGCGACGGTGGCCGCCAATGTGGCGCAGACAGAAGACAACATCGACCTTCCGCGTGTGCAGGCCTGCCTGGAAAAGGCAGGTCTTACGGGCAAGATCGACTCTCTGCCCCAGGGGTACGACACCCTGCTCAACCGCGAGGTGTATGAAGACGCGGCCATGCTGTCCGGCGGCGAAACACAGCGTCTGATGCTGGCGCGCGCCCTGTATAAGGATGCGCCGTTTGTCATCCTGGACGAGCCCACCGCCGCCCTCGACCCGCTGGCGGAAGAAGACCTGTACCGCAAATACAGCGAAATGACCGACCGCAAATCGTCGGTCTACATCTCTCACCGCCTGGCTTCCACCCGGTTCTGCGACCGCATCATCCTCATTGACGGAAATGTCGTCGCAGAGCAGGGCACGCACGAGCAACTGCTGGCCATGGGCGGCAGGTATGCCGACCTGTTTGAAGTGCAGAGCAAATACTACAGAGAAGGAGGCGATGCCGAGTGAAACGCACGAAAAAACAACCAAAAACAGAAAAAACGGCCAAAACCCCCTCTCAAAAGGCGCAATTGCCCTCAACTTCCGCGCGTTGGCGCTGCTATTTTGCCACTATCCGAAGGTGATCGCCTCCCGCCTCACCTGCGTCGCCTGGACGGCCCTGGCCCCCTATGTGGGCATTTACTTTTCGGCCAGGGTCATCGAAGCGCTGACGGGCGCGCGCGACCCCCAAACACTGTGGCGACTTGTGTTGGCCACCCTGCTTGCGGCCGCCGTTGTGTCCATAGTATCTGCCCTGCTCGTCCGCTGGAGAGATAACAGCAGCTCCGGCATGTACGGTGCCTATTATTTGGTAGAACAGCTTTTTGCCGAAAAACTGCTGGACATGGACTTTGCCGCCGTCGACGATACCAAGACCCACGAACTGCTCTCCGAGATCCGCCAGAGCCAGAATAGCGCCGGCTGGGGGCTGTTCCGCGTGGTCTCGGATGTGGAGACGCTTGTTTCCTCGCTGTTCTCGCTGCTCGGCGGCATCACGCTGACCGTGTCGCTGTTTACGGCACGGGTACCCGAGAGCGCGGGGGGCTATACCGTGCTGAATCACCCGCTGTTTGCGTTGGCCGTGGTGGCCCTTCTGTTGGGGGTCACCTGCCTCTCACCCCTGCTTTCCAACAAGGCAGACAGCTTCTGGGCGCGCAATGTCGGCAACCACAACCTGGCCAACCGGTTGTACGGTCATTTCGGGTGGCTTGGGCACCGCAAAGAGCTGGCCACCGATGTGCGCATTTACCGTCAGGACCTGTTGTGCGACAAGCATACCCACAACAAAGAGGATACCTTCGGCTCTGCCGGCCCCTTCGCGCGCTATGCCCGGGGCCCGATGGGGCTGTATGGCGCGGCGTCTGCCGCCGTGTCGGTGGTGTTTTCCGGCGCGGTGTACCTGTTTGTCTGTCTCAAAGCGTGGGCGGGTGCCTTCGGCATCGGCATGGTCACGCAGTACATTGCCGCCATCACCAAGGTGGCAGGCGGGGTCTCTTCTCTTGTCTCCGCCGCCGGCAGTATGAAGAACAACGCGGCCTTTCTGCGGCAGGTCTTTGATTTTTTTGACATTCCGAACAGCATGTGCCGCGGTTGCCTTCCCCTGCCGCAAAAACAAAACGGCGGCTATGAAGTCGAATTCCGGGATGTTTCCTTCCGCTATCCGGGCAGCGAGACTTATGCCCTGCGCCATGTCAGCATGACCTTCAGGGGTGGCGAGCGGCTGGCCGTGGTGGGGCAGAATGGCAGCGGCAAAACCACCTTCATCAAGCTGCTCTGCCGTCTTTATGACCCCACCGAGGGGGTGATTCTGCTTGACGGCAAAGACATCCGCGACTACCGCTATGAAGAGTATATGAAGATCTTTTCGGTGGTCTTTCAGGACTTCCGTCTCTTTGCCCTCCCGCTGGGCGAAAATGTGGCCGCGGGCATGGCGTATGACAGCGCCCGTGTCACCGATTGCCTGCAAAAGGCGGGCTTCGGCGAGCGGCTGGCCAAGCTGCCCGAAGGCCCTGCCACTTGGTTGTATAAGGACCTCTGCAAGGAGGGCGTGGATGTCTCGGGCGGCGAAGCACAGAAGATCGCCATCGCGCGTGCGCTGTATAAAAACGCTCCTTTCCTCATTCTGGACGAACCCACCGCCGCCCTCGACCCGCTGGCGGAGGCCGAGATCTACGAAAAGCTAAGCGACATCGTCGAAGACAGAACCGCTGTCTACATCAGTCACCGCCTGTCCTCCTGCAAATTCTGCGACGAAATTCTCGTCTTTGACGGCGGCGCCGTGGTGCAAAAGGGCACCCACGCGCAACTGCTTGCGGACGAGAGGGGCAAATACAGCGAACTGTGGCATGCCCAGGCGCAGTATTACGCCCGCTGAAGGGGAAGACGATGCGGGGAGACGATGTGGGTGAGGCCTTTTTGAAAAAAGGCCTTCCCCC
>CAMGGT010000082.1 GCA_946055715.1 uncultured Clostridia bacterium
TCACAATCTACTTACGCAGGAAGACAACAACCAGAAACAGCGGTGCGGAGACCATGGCAACCGCGGCCATCTGCACGGGGTAATTCACATCGCCCGTGGTGGTGGTGAAGGCGTTGCGCAGACCGTTGGTGATGAGGCGGTGTGCCTCGTCGTTTGCCACCAGGCGGGGCCAGATGTAGGAGTTCCATGCACCCATCATCTTGAGAATGGTGATGGAAATGAGGGTGGGCAGGGCCAGCGGGATCATCACCTTCCACAGGTATTTGATGTCGCTTGTGCCGTCCACTTTGGCCGCGAGGTACAGTTCATTCGGAATCTGCAGGAAGTTCTGACGGAGCAAATAAATATAGAAGACACTGACAAGGAAGGGGACGATCAGCACCGTGTAGGTATTGATCCAGCCCAGGGTGGTCACGGTGCTGTAGTTGGTGATGGTGAACAGCTCGCCGGGGATCATCATGGTGGCCAGCAGGGCGGCAAACAGGGCGTTTTTGCCCTTGAATTCCAGCCGGGCAAACGCGAAGGCAGACAAAACGGTGATCACCAGTGACAGGATGGTGGAGACCACGCCGACATACAGGGTGTTGAGAAACAGTCGCCCGAGGTTGGCGGTGGTGAAGGCATTGGCATAGTTGCCCCACATCACTTTGTGGGGCCAGAAGGTGGGGACGCTCTGGCGGTATTCATCCAGCGTTTTCAGCGAGGAGTTGAGCATCCAATAGAAGGGGAACAGCACGATCAGCGCCATGATGATGAGGAATGCATACAGCATCACCTGCACCAGCACCTTGACCACGCGCTGGCGGGTGGCCACCGACTGCATGTTCTGTTCATGCATTGTTTGGTTATTCTGACTCATAGGCCACCTCTCAATAATGCACTCGCTTCTTGCTGACCTGCAGGTTGATAAGCGTGACAACAAGAATGATGGCAAACAGGATCAGTGCCGCCGCGCTGGCGCGCCCCTGATTGTTGCTGCTGAGCGAGTCATAGATAAATCCGACCATGGTGTTCATGCGCCCGGCGTCATCCGGCGGGCCCATTTTTTCTCCGAATATACCCACGATGCTGGTATACTCTTTGAAGCCACCGATGAAGCCGGTGATGACCACATAGGCCAGCATGGGAGAAAGCAGCGGCACCGTGATGCGGGTGAAGATGCGGGTGCGTGAGGTTCCGTCCACACGCGCGGCCTCATAGTACTGCTTGTTGATGCTTTGCAGGCCGCCCAGCAGAATGAGGATCTTGAAGGGCAGCGCGTTCCAGACGATGTACACCACCATGACCGTAAGGTTGGCGATATAGGAAGAACCGGCATTGATCCAGTTGACCGCGTGCCCGCCGAAGAACTCAATGATGTTGTTGATGATGCCCGCGGTGACGATGATCTCGTTTTCCGTGCCGAAGAAACTACCCACGATATTGAACATTGCGGCAAACACCATGCCGATGGCGATGGAGTTGGTGACATAGGGCAAAAAGAAGATGGTCTGAAGCACCTTCTGCAGGGGCTTGATGGAGTTCAGGCACACGGCGATGAGCAGTGCCAGAAAAGAGGAGATCGGCACTGTCAGTACGCAGAGGAGCACCGTGTTTTTGAGGCAGTTCAGAAATCTTTTGTACTTTACGACTTTGACGAAGTTACCGAAGCCGAACTGGAATGTCTGTCCGCCGACGGCCGCCAGTCCGCTGTAGCCCTCGAGAAACGCCATGCGCACCGTGTTGATAATGGGCCATACGGTGAAGACCAGCAACAGGATGATGGCGGGAGACAGGTACAGCCAGGCCTTCCATTGTTGTTTGCTCTCTACCATTTCATCATTCCTCCGGCAGGATTCTTTCTTCCGTTTCTTTATCAAAGATGAAGACCTTGTGGGGCTTCAGGGCAAAGCGTACACATTCGGCTGTGGGGTCCAGCTTGCAGTCGGCATCGATGATGGAGCGAATGACAGGGTTGAGGGACGCGTCGTGTCCGGACACGATGCTGACATCGCGGCCCATGACTTCCACGCTGGAAAGCTTACAATGCAGGGGGCCGTCTTCCGAGAGGACAAAGCCCTCGGGGCGGATGCCCACCGTCACCTCGCGGTCATCGATCCCGCGGGCGGGCAGAACGGCGTCGTCACCGATGTAGAGCATGCCGCCTTCCACACGGCCCGAGAAGACATTGATGGGCGGCGTGCCGAGGAACTTGGCCACAAAGAGGTTGATGGGGTTGTCGTACACTTCCTGGGGCTTTCCGATCTGCTGCACGACGCCGGTCTTCATCACCACGATGATGTCGGAGATGCTCATGGCTTCTTCCTGGTCGTGGGTGACAAACACGGTGGTGATCTGCGTTTCTCTCTGAATGCGGCGGATCTCTTCGCGGGTCTGCAGGCGCAGGCGGGCGTCCAGGTTGGAGAGCGGCTCGTCCAGCAGAAGCACGCGGGGCATTTTCACCAGCGCACGGGCGATGGCCACGCGCTGTTGCTGACCGCCGGACAGCTCGTTGGGCTTGCGGTCCATCAGATCGTCGATCTGTACCAGCTTGGCGGCGTTGTAGGCACGCTCCAGCATTTCGTCTTTGGTGAGCTTGTCCTCACCTTTGAGGTTCTGCAGCGGGAAGAGGATGTTCTGCTTGACCGTCATGTGGGGATAGAGGGCATAGTTCTGAAAGACAAGTCCCACACCTCTGTGTTCGGGTGTGAGTTCCGTGACGTCGTCATCTCCGAAGTAGATCTTCCCCGACGTGGGCTTCTGCAGGCCGCTGATCATATACAGCGTTGTGCTTTTGCCGCAGCCCGAAGGGCCAAGCAGACCCACCAGTTTGCCGTCGGGAATGGAGAAGGTGAAATTGTCGACCGCGACAACCACTTCCTGCGACTTTTTGTTCCTGCTGGGGAAAATTTTTGTGAGGTTCTCCAGTTCAACTTTCATGTTCTGTACTCCCGGCTTGAGATGAATTTGAAGATTCGGCTGAGATTTGTTCTTTATATTCTGCAAGCGCCTCGGCGCTCTCAAATATCTTCTGGGTGGCCATGTCTGCGCAGACCGTGCCGGCCAGCAGATCATGCAGGACCTGATGCCGTGCGGTCACGCTGCACAGAATGATCTGCAACAGCAGAATGCCGAGTGCAAGAAGGGTGCCCGGCAAGCCGACCGCGCCGAAAAATATCATTAATATTATATATACGGGCACCATGGTCTCGATCGCATATTTGCCCAGCAACGCGCGAATGACCAACTGCACGGGCGAGACCTTCACACAGTTTTCGCGCACAAGGCAGAGCGAGAAGACAAATTTGCCCACCGTGCGGCCGTCACGCAGAAACAGCGGCACCACGATCTCCAGCAAAACAAAAGCGAAGAAGATGCCCACCGACGTTATGACCAGGGTCAGATTCATCACCGTGTCGAAAGCCCGTTTGGCTCCCTCATCGGCTTTCAGTGCCTCTTCCGCTTGCTCGTAGGCACTTCTCTGTTCGTCCGTCAAAGCGTTGTATTCTTCTTCGCTGATTTCAAAAGAAATATGATATGTCGTTTCGTAATAAGTGTAATACTGCTCCAGCTCGGCATTGTGTTCATCATAGCGCACAATGCGCCCGGTCAGCCAACCGAAGCCGACCGCCACGATCGAAAGGAGAATAAAGTCAAGAACAGCGGCGGATATTCTTTTCCAGATACTGGCTGTCTGAATATCACACATTCCGAGCGGTTCTCCTTTCCGATCTTTCGATGAAAGAATGATTTCAATGCGGGGGAGGGCAACAACACCG
Source organism: uncultured Clostridia bacterium (assembly GCA_946055715.1). Classification (GTDB taxonomy): domain Bacteria; phylum Bacillota; class Clostridia; order Oscillospirales; family CAG-272; genus UBA1740. Next base: position 3,759 of record CAMGGT010000082.1, read on the forward strand.
GGCAACCGCGGCACAGCCATGCCCGGAAAACGCCCTCACGCATCTTCGCAAAGAGTATTATAACAGATATATTCTATAAACGCAAGAGGAAAATGACAGATTTTGTGTTAATTCTTCAAAGTTCGATATATATCATGCGCAAAGCCATCCCGAGTCCGCTCAAAACAGTCAAACCGAATGCGCCTTCCCAAAGAAAACGCACATGCAAGATCACATATAGGCGTCCGAAAACCGAGTGGCCACCGCAAAGAAAAGCGGAATTGCTTGTGATGGGCGGAAAAAGCCGCACAAAACGAATAAAAAATCATTCATGCATTGCGGCCGTATCTTTTTTGTGATACAATAGAGCAAATTCGGTCGTATGCGCAACAAGACCGTCCTGCACCCGGCGGCATACCCGCGAAAAAGCCAAGCCATTTGCGCCACGCTGTGCTGCGGATGCGTGTTCGGCGCTGAGCATCCCGTCATTTTCGACCGTATCACCCATAGGGAGTGTGCGCCCTTAAGCACGCGTATACTCCAACTGCCTTTGCTGATTTGAAGGGGGTTTTGATATTTGAACGCTCATTTGCAAACATTTTTTTGCATTCATTCGCCTTGTCTGTCGGTTGGCACACTGCCGCGGGTATGCACCGTGCCGGCTTGCTTCGGAGCAAACGGATGACGGCGGCAGAGGCAACTGCCCGCCTGCGGGATCTGATCGGGCGCGCCAAAAGGAGCGGCTTTTTTACCTATACGGACTTTCTGGACGAGCAGGAAGCGGCCGAGGCGCTCTCGACGGCAGAATGCGAACATCTTCCCGCCGTGGCCTGGGGCGGTGCGGACTTTTGCACCCGCAGAATGGTGCGTTTCGGCGAAGAGGGGAGCTTCGGCGACCCCGGTTTCCCGCTGCGGGTGCTGCGCATCTCGCCAAAGGGCGAAAAATTTGCCTGCGAGATGACCCACCGTGACTATCTGGGTGCCATGCTGCACCTGGGCATCGAGCGCTCTGCCGTAGGCGACCTGTACATTGACGGAAAGACGGCCTACGCCGCCATCTCTGCCCCTCTGTCGGATTTTGTCTGCTCTTCCCTGCTCCGCGTGGGGCGGGTGGCCGTCGTGTGCGCCGAGGTAGCCGCCTTTCCCCCGCATCTCGCCCCAAAAACCGAAGAAGTCCGCCTGACCGTCTCTTCTCTGCGGCTGGATGCGGTGCTTTCCCATCTTTATCACCTCTCTCGGGAGGACGGGCAACAGCTGTTTTTGCGCGGGCAGGTATTCTGCTTCGGCCGCCCCGTACTCAAAAACACCTACCCCCCAAAAGTGGGTGATGTGATCTCCGTGCGGGGATACGGCAAATTCGTCATCCGCGGCTTCCCCGGTGAAACCAAAAAGGGGCGCTTGGTCGTCCTGCTGGACAGATTCGTCTGAATACTGTGTTGCGGTCTTCAAAACCGCCCCGGCCTCATATTTGCCGTCATTATGCGATGATTTTTCACGGAAAATGTGCCGAAAGCGGAAAACCCCCTCCACTTTTATCAAAATTGAGGACATCATCCCCCGAAGTCGCAAATAAGGCAACTATTCGTATGTTCGCGGCTCTTTGAAAGTGAAAGTGCTTTTAAGAATTAAAACTGTCAATCCGATCAAATTTAAGGATGGCATGTACGCAAAACTGCATGCAAAG
>CAMGGT010000083.1 GCA_946055715.1 uncultured Clostridia bacterium
CGGCCACATAGCGGGCGGGCATGGGCACGGGCGCCATGCGGTGGGTGACGGGGTCATAGTCCTGCCAGTATTCAAAGTGGTGGCGGTTGCGCCCCTTGTGGTGCATCCACGCGCGCGAAAAGCCGTTGGCCGCCCGTTCTGCCTCGTTTGGGCTTTTGCGGCCGTTGGTGTAATACCGCACGCCGGGCCAAAATTCCGCGGGGCTGAATTTGGAAAGATCATGCCGAAGCCCCTGCCAGCCGATGCCCGCGCGGAAGCAGTAGCGGATGACCGCGTGGCGATGACGGATGACCGTGCGCAGGTGACCGAAAAAGCGGGAGATCCACATAAAAAGCACTCCTTGTATCAACCAAAAAGAGAACCCCCGTCCTGCGAGGGTATAAGAGACCGCTTCGCGCGTCCCCCGGTTGCCGTTTTGCGCGGCAACCGTTTTGCGGGGGCGCGGGGGCGGCTTTTGTTTTGCTTGGGTGGTCAGATGAGGCCGTAGCTTTCCGCCAGTTGACGGAAGGCGGGCAGAGAACGGCGGATCATGTCGGTGGAAACACAGTAGGCCAGGCGCACATAGCCGGGGCAGCCGAAGCTGTCGGAGGGCACCAGCAAAAGCTCAAACTGCCGCGCCTTTTGGCAGAAGGCGGCGGCATCTTCTCCCGGGGCGCGCACAAACAGGTAGAAGGCACCGTCGGGATGCACGCAGGAAAAGCCGCAGTCGGTCAGCGCACCGTACAGAAGGTCTCGGTTGAGGCGGTAGGTGGCCATGTCGCAGGCGGCGTCGGTGCAGGCGGCGATCATCTTCTGCATCAGCGAGGGGGCGCAGACAAAGCCCAGCGCACGCCCCGCGCCGCAGACGGCGGCAAAGATCTCTTGCCAGTCCGGCACGGAGGTGGGCACGGCCACATAGCCGATGCGCTCGCCGGGCAGAGACAGGGACTTTGAGTAGGAATAGCAGACGATGGTGGCCGGGTACAGCGCGGGCAGATAGGGCACCTCCGCCCCGTCATAGACCAGCTCGCGGTAGGGCTCGTCCGAGAGCAGATAGACGGGCGATCCCCGCTGTGCCGAGAAGGCGGAAAGGGCATCGGAAAGCTCGGTCAGCACCTCGCGGGTATATACCACCCCGGTGGGGTTGTTGGGAGAGTTGACAATGACGGCCTTTGTCTTTTCCGAGAGGTGTCGGCGCAGGGCGGGCACATCGATCTGAAAGCTGCCCGGCACAGGCGGAACGGGCACCAACACAGCCCCCGCCGCCTCGGCAAACACGCGGTATTCCGGAAAAAAGGGGGCGGGCACCACGATCTCGTCCCCCGGCTGCACCAGCGCGTGCAGGGTGCAGGTGAGGGAGGCGGCCGCGCCGCAGGTCATGTAGATGTTGGCCTCTGTCAGGTTGGCCGAAAACCGCCGGCAGAGGTCCTCTGCCACCGCCCGCCGTGTGGGGAGGTCGCCGGGCGCGGAGGTATAGCCGTGCAGGGCAACAGGCGGGCAGTCTGCCAGCAGTTTGCGCAGGGTGTCGGTCACCCGTTCGGGTGCAGGTACGCTGGGGTTGCCCAGACTGAAATCAAAGACATTTTCCCGCCCGATCTGCTGTGCGCGGGTATTGCCGTATTCAAAGGTCTCGCGGATGACGGAGGGGGCCTGCCCCAGCCGGAGCATGGCGCGGTTGATGTTTGCCATAATCATGAGGGGCTGTCGATTGCCCGGCCGCGGTCGCGCGTGCGTGCACATCCGGGATGCGGTCGGGTGAGGACAGCCAAACAGTTCCTTTCAATGGTTTGCTTTGCTTGTTATACTTCGTAGGTACAGGTGGAGGTCGTTTGCAGGACGTCTTTGTCGGGCAGGCAGACGGTGCAGGCCATCTTTTCGGGGGCGGGCAGGGTCACCCGCAGCACCGTTTTTTCGCCTTCGCGGTGCCAGTCGACCGAAATGAGGCCATAGGGCGTGGGAACGGTGCCCTCCATCGAGGCAAAGCGGTGCAGGCGCGGCGCAATGCGCAGGGCGGCAAATCCGTCTTCTGTGGGGCAGACCCCCAGCAAAACGGCCGACATTTCATAGATGGGTGCGGCACTCCAGCCGTGGCATTCGCTGCGGGGGTTGTCGGGGTTTTCGCACCAGGTGGTGCAGTGCAGGTCCATCATGGTCTGCCAGCCGGCAAACACGCCCTCGGCATACTCGTCATACAGACCCGTTTGCTCCAGCGCGCGGAACAGATAGTAGTTCATCGAGAAGGTACAGCGACTGACCGGCTCTGTCATCACGCGGCGCATCATCTGCCGCGCGTCTTCGCCTGTGACCGCCCCGGAAAGCACCCCCCACACGGCGGTGTGCTGAGCGTATGCGGCGCGGGTGGGCGTGTTGCGGTAGAGGCCGCGGACGGGATCATAGCAATGCTCGTTTGCGGCGGCGTTGGCACGGTCGGCACGGCGCAGATAGTCGGCGGCCTGTCCGTCCCGCCCCAGCGCGGTGCAGAGGTGGGCGGCGGCTCGCAGGGTATAGGCATACAGCAGGGTGTTGACGGTCAGCGGCTCTTTTGTGCCGCCGTCCGGCACGCCGGTGACTCCCCATTCGGGCGCCCAGTCCACAAACGGCCAGTAGACGGAGGGGCCGACCAGCCCCTCTGCCGTCAGCAGGTTGTCAAAGGCAGAGAGGATCTTTTCGGCCGTGCCGAACAATTGCCGCACAAAGGGCAGGTCACCCGTGTAGAGGCAATAGTCGCGCAGCATCAGGATCCAGAACAGCGAAAAGGAAGGGATGACCTGCACCACCACCGAGGGATAGTTGGCCTGCAGCATCCCGTCGGGCAGCTGCGAGTGCGCCAGGTCGGAGAGGGACTTGCGGGGCAGGGCGGTGTCTGCCGTCATGCGCAGGGTAAAGAGCATTTGCAGGCCGGAGTCCATATCATACTGTTGCTGTTCATAGAAGGGGCAGTCCACATAGTTGTCGTGGGCACAGCACATCACCGTGTGGCGGCTGATGTCCCACATGCGGTTATAGCGTTCATCCGGGCAGGTCACCCGCCCTTCGTCTCCCATGGGATAGTAGTAGGGCGAGAAGGTGAGGGCTTCGACCGAAAAGGGTCCGTCTCCTTCCAGCCGCAGATAGCGGAAGGCACGCCAGTAGAAGCTGTCAAAATGCAGGGTGCCGTCCTCGGTGAACACAAATTTGTCATAGGGGCCGGAGATCTCGCCCATGGGGTCGTCCCGCAGACCCTTGACGGTTTTGCCGTCGCTGTCTGTGCGGGACTTGCATTCCGCCGCGATCAGGCGGACGGTGGTGCCGGCCTTGGCCGAGAGGGTGAGGTGGATGTAGGCCGTCTCATACCGCCCGGCGTCATAGTCGCAGTCGGTGTCTGTCTGCAAAAGACAATGCATGGGGCGGGGGGTACCGGGGGTCATGTTGGGGAGCGGCCGCGGCACCAGCGGGTAGGTCTCCCGCACGCCGTATTCGTTAAAGCAGCGCGACTGCGGTGTGGCCCCCGAAAAGACCCGCACGCCCACCGGCACCCATTTTTCCGTCAGCTCAAGCGTTTCCACCGGGGGAATGGAACGGATGAAGCCGGGGAACTCCGCAAAGCGGTGATGGTCTGCCCGCAGGCACTGCCAGCTTTCGTCAGAGAGCAGTTTTTGCGCGGTGCCGTCCGGCAGGGTCAGGCATCCGTCTAGCCACAGCGCAGCCGCCGACTCGCGGAACAGAGAGAGCCACACACCGTCGGTTACATGCAACACTTCCACCGAAAGGGTGTTTTCGCCCTCACGCAGGGCATGCGAAAGGTCGGCGGTTTCATAATGGCGCTGATAGCGGGTGCCGTGGCAGGGCCCCTCCAGCAGAAATGTGCCGTTGAGGCGGAGCTTATAGCGGCTGTCTGCGCTCACCCGCACCGAAAGGCGGGCACCCTTCGGGGCAGAGAAGGTTTTTTGAAAAGCGTAGAGCTTCGTCTCGGCGCTGATCTCGTCTGCGCGGATCCACATGGCGTTCTGCATGATGATCTTCCCTTCATTTTCGATGGCGGTCTCCCGGCGGAAGCCGTCTTTTTCGGCTGATCGCCCTTTTGCAGGGGCAACTTCGGCCGGGCAGATGCGGTCGGGCGGCAAAGAGGGAGACGACCGCTTCTTTGCTATTGAGTATAGCATAAACCATCCGATAAAATCAAGGGGGCGCAAGGCCATTTTCACCGCCTGCTTCCCGCAAAAAGATATCGTGCGCATTTTTCGGTCGGCAGGCCGCAGAGGTCACACATTTTGCACGGATAAGCCACGGAATTTTCGGCATTTCTTTGCGCCCGTTTTGCGCCCAAGCACTTGCAAAACGGCGGCGGGCGTAGTATAATGTCGGTGTATGAATATCTTTTACATATAAGGAAGGTTTACCGTGGAATACAAAATGAATATTGCGGGTCTGGAGCGCAGTCTGCCGCTCTGCCCCATCAGCGACACGCTTTACATCGGCGCATTCGTCATGTTCGGAGACACGGAGCTTACCGAGGCCTGCGCCCATGCCCTGCTTGAAAAAGCCCCCGATTTTGATGTGCTGATCACGGCCGAGTCCAAGGGCATTCCCCTGGTCTGTTCCATGGCGCGCCTGTCCGGCAAGGGGCGGTATGTGCTGGCACGCAAGTCGGTGAAGCTGTATATGAAGGATGTCATCAGCTTTGCGGTCAAGTCCATCACCACCGCCGCCGACCAGACCCTGTATCTGGACGGGGGAGATGTTGCCTATCTGGCGGGCAAGCGCGTGCTGATCGTGGACGATGTCATCAGCACCGGCCGCTCGCTTATCGCGCTTGAAAACCTGGTGGAAAAATCCGGCGGTATCATCGCCGGCCGCATGGCCGTTCTGGCAGAGGGAGACGCCATCGGCAGAACGGACATTTCCGTTCTGGCAGACCTGCCGCTGTTCCACCCGGACGGCTCTCCGCTGTGAGGTTTTCCGGAATCGGGTGAGAGCAAAGAACACCGTCCTTGCGCCAAAGCCGGCGCAAGGACGGTGTTCTGCCGCTGTCGGAAGGCGGGCGGCCGTTTGATCATGCATTTGCCGCAGCAGTATGCGGCGCAGTTGTGTGAGGTTTTTATGTATGCACTTTTGCTGGCGGTCATCTATCTGGCGTTTGTCAGTCTGGGGCTGCCCGATACATTGCTGGGCTTTAATGCAGGGATGATCCTCCACAGTTGTTTTTCTGTTTGACACTTCTGCCGGGGCGCAAGAACTGCCCGTCGCGCCATGCGTTTTTTCTTACTCTCATATCCGAAAAAGGACCGGGGCTGTTGCAAATGCGAAAATGCATTTGAACAGCCCCGGTGCTTTTATACTATTGATACTATTGTTATTGCAGAATGAAGATGAAGGGATAT
>CAMGGT010000084.1 GCA_946055715.1 uncultured Clostridia bacterium
CCCCTCTGCGCCCGTTGCCGCGAGAATGGCGTTGATGGTTGCCCCCACCGACACGGTCTCAAATGTGATGTCTGTGCCGACCAGTCGGTCTGCTTGCAGGTGGATGCGGTCTTTTCCTTCTGTGACGGTCGCCCCCAGCGCGCGAAAGGCAAGCAGGTGCTGGTCGATGGGGCGAAGCCCCAACGCGCAGCCACCCGGCAACAGACACCCCGCCTCCCCGAAGCGCCCAAGACCTGCCCCCAGCAGGTAGACCGAGCCGCGGATGCCGCGCACCTCTTCGCAGGCCGCGGTGACGCCGCACGCGCCAGAGCAGTCGACGACATACCCGTTCTTGTGAATCCGCCGCACGTCCACCCCCAGGCGGCGCAGAATGTCAAGTGAGAGAGCAACGTCCCCGATGTCCGGCAGGTTTTCTATGGCGCACCGACCGCTTACCAAAAGCGTGGCAAACAGCACGGGCAACGCGGCGTTTTTGGCCCCGCTGACCGCAACCGTACCGCAGAGCGGCCGGCTGCCCTCGATGATGATTTTCTTCATTGTTTTGTGTCCATTCTGTGTGGCAATTGTACTCCAATGTCAGTATATGCCGCGCCGCGTTTTCCGCTCTGCCTGCTGCTTGCATACAACGCCGCCAAAACAAAAAAGGAATGTCTCACCGCTCCCGCAAGGGAAGCGTTGGTTTTGACATTCCTTTGTTTTTGGGACCTTGCCGCCCGCGGCGTGCGGACGGCGGCGGGTCATGCCCGGTTGGCTTTTTCTTTTTTGTCTGCCATCCGCCACAGCAGGCCGAACAGCAACAGCACCAGGATCAGTGTCATACCCAGCCCGGACTCCGGCCCGGCCGCACCGCCGGAGGTCAGCTCCCGCCCCTCTGTTGCGGCAAAGGCAAACAGGCGGGAAGAGAAGACCGTGCCGCTGACCGTTCCGCCGAAGACACAGCCGATGAGCAGGTTGGAGATGCCGTGCAGGCACATGCTGCACACAATGTTGCCTGTGAGATGGCAGAGCAGCGCCAGCACGCATCCCAAAAGAAACATATTGATGTATGACAGGAAGTTCATGCCCGAGGTCGCGTTCAGGATGATAAACACAAGCGAAGAGAAGACCACCGCCTGCCACAGCGGGCGCGTGCGCCGCCACTCCATAAAGAGATACCCGCGGAAGAGCACCTCTTCTTCCACACCTGCCAGCAACAGCCCCAGCGCCACAAGCACGGTGCGCACGGGCGAGACGGCGTCTGACGGGGAGAGGGTTGCCGCTTTGAGCAGCAGGGGCAGTCCCACGGCGGCCAGCGCGCAGGCAATACCCAGAAGGCACCCGAGCCCCGTGCGCGGCAGGGCTTTTTGGGTGGAAAGGCCGATGTCCGAGAGGGGCTGCTTGCGGATCTTTCTGCACCAGAACAGCACCACGCCCACCACAAGCACAGAGGAGAGCAGAGAGACGATCACCACCCATTCGTTCTGCATGGCATTCAGGAGCTCTGTCTGCAACTGACCGAAATACTGCTCTTCTGTAAGCGTACCCGTCCGCAACTGTTCCGCCATGTCCAGAAGCGTCGGGCCTATGATGATATAAACGACCGCCGTCACGGGGATCTGGCGGAAGAAGCCCCCCACAAGGGCCAGCAGAAGCAGAACGAGCATGTCATAAAACATCGAGCGGCGGTAAAGGGGAGAGGGATTTTGTTGCATGTTTCGGCTCCTTTCAGGAGAGGGGAATAAACGTTGCCGTGAGGGTCACAGACCCCTCGGGCATCGCAAACTGCAGGGTGGCGGCCGCGGCATCGTCAATCGGAATGCCGTTTGCCTCCCAACCGGCAAACACATAGCCGTCTGCCGCGCGGGCAACTGCAGTCATGGTCATGCCGTCAAAATAGCGGAGGGTGACGCTTTCGCCGCCCTTCAGGGGAGAGACGGTGTTCAGCAAAACAGCACCGCCCTCGCCGGAGCAGAGGGTCAGCTCCCGCAACTCGCCCGACAGACCCATCACCTCTTTGAGGTGTTGTGCGGCATAGTCAAACCGCATTTCAAAAAAGGTGAAGAACCGACGGGTGCGACTGCGGTACATGGCCTCGTCCCGCACCGCGCCGCTGGAAGAATATCCGTCAAAGCGGCTGTAATGGTTGGGCATATTGGGCGCATACAGCTCGATCATGTCCTCCAGCAGGGCACAGGCGCGCTCGGGTGCGAAGACATCCTGCGCCATGTCCAGAAATGTCAGGGCAAAGCGGGCGCAGAAATCTTCGTTTTGCAGCAGCCCCCACAAAAGGGAGTTGAATTCCGAAAACGCGGCCAACATTGTGTAGGGCATGACGACGGTGAAGGCGTTGGTGTCGTAATTATAGGAAGAATTGGCATAGCCCATGCTGAAGTCCATGTCGAAGAGGATAAACCGCCATTTTCCGTCGGCATAGGGGCTTTCGGGGTCGACGGTGCGGGTGCGCCAGCAGGCATAATTCTGCTTTTGCGACCAGTCTACATTGCACAGGTAGGTCTGTGCGCAGATATAGTCGATAAAACTCTCAATGTCTACCCGCTCGCATACGGCGCGGTAATTTTCCGCATCCGACATGTCGTTTTGCCGCACGAAGGCAAGCAGATCGTTATAGTCGGCAAGGTCGGCCTCGGTGCCTTCTTCCAGGTTGCCTTTTTTGATGATGACCACATCGTCTTTGTTGACCTGATACTTATCGGCCAGTTCATGTGCGGAGGTGCGGACATACATATTGTAGATGCCGTAATACTCCCCCTCCAGAAACACGACGCAGGGGCGGATGGGGGAAACATCCGCCGCCCTTTCCCGCATCAGGGAAAAGACCAGTCCCTCGCCGAATTTGAAGTCGCGGTCATACCGAAGAACGATGGATTTGAGGGAATCCACCCCCTCAAACAACTGCCCGCCGATGCGGTTTTTGCCGTCATACTCCTCGCGGGCAAACAGCGCCATGCTCTTCTGCTGGTAGGCGCGGGTAGAGGAACCCTGCACCCGCACGCCCAACTGTTGAGAGACAAGCAGGGTGCCGTCGGTGTCAAAGCAGGTGAAGGAGACTTCGCGTTCCCATTCCTTGCCCCTGTTGTTCCAGTTTCTGTTGACGAAAATGCCGTCGGCGTTGGAATAGAGCGAGGAGGGCGTGGTGACAATGCTGACCACAGACAGACCCTTGTAGCCGTCCTTTTGGTCAAAGCCCACAAAATACACGCAGCTTTTTACCGAGGTCCCCCGCCCCTGCCCGTCGCGCAGGGCATAGCGCAACACGGTGGCCTTGTCGATCTGCACATCCGGGTAATACATGGAGGACGAAACGGCAATGTTTGAAAAATAGTTGTCCCGCTCGGAAGCGTCCCCAACCTCAAGCGGGGCGGTGTACGGTTGGGCCGTGCTTGATGTGCGCGGGTCGGTGCAGTCATAGAGGGTATAGTAGAGGGTATAGCCCTCGGGCACATCGATGGAAAGGGAAAAGGGCGAGGCGTAAAACCCGCTTTCGGCCGAGAGGGAGGCCTCTGCCTCCTCGGCTATTGCCTTGCCCGCGTTTGACTTGCGGGGGGAGGGCTCCATCAGCGACAGCATCTCTCCCCCATCGGTCATGCGGCCGTAGGAGATGTCGGTGCCCATGGCCGGGCAGGTCATGCTGTCGATGGCGCGGCCGTCCGGGGCGGTCAGCCAAAGCGACTCTCCCGCGGCCGACACCTTAAAGGAAAGCCACAGGATGCTGTTGTGGGTCTGTTCGGCATAGACCTCGCCGCCCACCGCATAGCACAGAGCATAGCCACCCGCGGGAATGACCACATCCGGCAAAACAGTGCGGAAAGGGTCCTGATCGGTGTCGGAGACGCCACAGCCGAAAAGCGACAGCGACTCGTCGGTGGGGTTATACAGTTCGATATAATCGCAATAGTCGCCCGTCGGGCAGGCAAGGGTCGTTTCGTTGTCGGCGCAGACTTCGTTGATCTTTATCGTGCCGGGGGTGGCGATCTTGTGGCCGGAGGGAGAAAGGGCGGGCTGCTCGGTCGCGGGTAGGGTGGTCGCGGGCAGGGTTGCCGGAAGGGTCGTTTGGGGTGCGGTCGTGGAGGCATCGGAGCCGGTACTGCAACCCGACAGCACCGACAGCAGCATGGTCGCCGCCAGCAGCAGGGGCAGGCATGACCTCAGCGCCTTTTTTGACATTTGTTTCATGGCAATATCTCCTTTTTGGCGGGCAGGGTGACCTCATGGCTGCTTTGCGCAGTCACGGTCGGGGCGGCAGAGGCCGAAAGGGTAAAGCCGGTGTGCTCCCATGTATAGCCGAGGATATAGGCGGGGCGGCGTTCAAAATACTGCGCAAAGCCCGCCATGCAGTCGCGGAATTCCGCCTCTCCGCCGGCTTCATTGCCGAACCGGCGATAATAGTTGGCCATGTTGGGAGCCAGTTTTTCTTCATAGACGGCAAGCAAGGCAACGGCGCGTTCGGGTGCGTATGCGCCTTTGGAGAGTTCGGCCATCTTTTGGGCGACGGCATAGCGGAATGTGCTGCTCTTCCAAAGCGACTTGACCAGCGGGTTTTCCAGCGGGCCGGAACCGGCAAAGGGCATGGAGGCGGTGTAGGTGTCGGTATCGTAGGAGTAATAGTTGCCCTCGCGGCTCCAGATGCCGATGCAGAAGTCCAGGTCATAGAGCATAAAGCGCCACTTGCCGTCTGCATAGGGGTTTTGCGGGTCGACCGTGCGGGCGCGGAAGCAGGCGATGTTCTGTTTGAGCGACCAGTCTTCGTTGCCGCACCAGATCTGAAAGCACAGATAATCCACAAAGCCGTCCATGTCCATCAGCTCGCATGCACGGGCATAGTTTGCGGCCACCGACATGTTGTTGTTGCAGATGTAGGAAATGAATTGGTTGTAGGTGGTCAGGTCGCTTGCCACCCCCTCTTCCAGCGCACCCTTCTTGATGATGACCACATTGTCGCGATCAATGCCATAGTGGGTCTCTACATACTGCTTGGTGTATTTTTCGAGGATGGTATAGATGCCGTAATATTCCCCATCCAGGAAGACGGCGCAATGCCGGCTTTTGGCCGTGGCAAATCCCTGGCCTGCGGCCAGCTCATTGAGGTAGGCCTCATGAAATTTCAGCGACCCGTCATAACGCAGGTAAAAGGATTTCAGGTAGTCCACACCGTCAAAGAAGGTGTATCTGAATTCATTTCCGTCATACTGTTCGCGGGCATATACGGACAGACTCTTTTGCTGGAAGTCGCGGGTGG
>CAMGGT010000085.1 GCA_946055715.1 uncultured Clostridia bacterium
GCATCCGATGTCCATATCTATTCCTTCGATTTTTCCGTTTCCGGCTGACAGATGCACCGATACTGTGGTCATTCATACGCAAAAAATGCTGTTCATACGCAAAAGAGGGCACGGCGATCAAGCCGTGCCCTCTTTTGCGTATGCGATCAAAGTGCGTAGATCAAAGTGGCAACCGTGCCCAGAACCATCAGTGCGGCCAATGCCAGGGCGGCGATCTGAATCCACTTTTGCTTGGTGATGCGGTGCGGTTTCTTTTCCATGCTGTATCTCCTCATTTAACGGGTAAAAAGTTTTCGATATAGTAGGCGGAAATGTTGCGGATGCCGGCCGGAATCTGGGTCGGCAACCAGTCCTGTATGCGGGCCATGCCGATTGCCGTGGCCTCCTGCGGGCTGTCAACCGTTGCGGTCGGGTAGCCGGTAATGCCCTCGATCATCATGCTCATGCCGTGAAGAAGAGCGCCGCCGCCGCAAAGCGAAATGCCGTTTTTCAGCACTTCAAACTGGTCGGAAGGGGGAATTTTGGTGATGGCCAGGCAAATGGCCTCCAGAATGCCGGCCATCGGCTCCTCAAAGGCCTCATACATGTCGGAAGCATCCAGCGTGAGCTGCATGATCTCCCCCGTGACAATGTTCTTACCGTTGACGGCCAGGCGTTGAAAAGCGGTCACGCCGTCATTGTAGACGGTGCCGATCTTCATTTTGATCTGTTCCGCCTGACGGCGGTTGATCTGCATCTTGTATTTTTGTAGCAGGTAGTCAATGATTGCCGCATCAAAAGATTCGCCCCCCACATTCGCCGCGCGAAGATAGCGGATCTTCCCCTTTGTCAGAAGCATGACATTGGTGCGCACAGCGCCGATGTCTGCCAGCAGACAGCTTGAAAACGGACTGATGAATTCGGAAGCCATGGCCGCCAAAGGAGAGTAGATGAGGTGGCAGGTCTTTACGCCCGTTTTCAGGGCCAGTTCGATCAGTACGCTTTCGCCGATCTCATCCAGGTCGCAGGGAATGCTGAGCAACAAACGCGCTCCGCGCAATTCACGGCCAAACGAGCGCTTGAGCATGTCTGCCATCACGCGGTAGGTGATGTCGCAGTTGGCCATGAGCCCGTTTCTGAAGGGCCGCATCAGCACGGTGTTCTGGGCATCCGCCATATCCGCGCCTGACGCCTCCTGCCCCACGGCAAGAATGTTGCCGGTGCGGCGGTTGACGGCAATGACAGACGGCTCGCAGATGACGGGCGTGTCGCTTTTGGACGAGGCAATCAGATTTGCACTACCGATGTCCAGCGCAAACCGATTATTCATTTGTGTATCCTTGTCGTTTTATGTTCGGTTGAGTCTATTATACTCAAACTGTCGCCAAAATGCAATAGGCAGATTTTGAATTTACCCAAAAGCAGGTCGCATCTCTGTTTGCAGGCGCTGCTGCAACGCAGTATACCGCATGGCGTGGTGGTCGTTTTCCACCATGTTCTGCGCCACATATTCGGAGCCGACCATGATCACCATTTCTTTTGCGCGTGTCAGCGCGGTGTAGAACAGGTTGCGCGTGCGCAGAACGGGCGCGCAGTTATACAGCGGGATGATGACCAGCGGATATTCGCTGCCCTGGCTTTTGTGGACGGTGATGGCATAGGCATGTTCCACTTCTTCCAGCATGGAATACTCATAGGTATACGCCTTTCCGTCATAGTTGATCTCAACCGTTTCGGCTGAGGGGTCAACGCGGGTCACGGTGCCGATGTCTCCGTTAAAAGCGCCGGTGCCGCGCACCTCGCCCTTTTGCCACTCGATGTCATAGTTGTTGCGGATCTGCATGACCTTGTCTCCCTCGCGGAAGACCGTATCGCGGTATTTGATCTCCTTTTTGGCATCGGTGTGGGGGTTGAGATGGTCTTTGAGCAGTTTGTTGAGATTCTCTGTGCCTGCTTTTCCCTTGCGGGAGGGGGTGATGATCTGAATCTTGGAAAGCACCTCCGGACCGTATGCTCGCGGAAGCCGCACGGTCACAAGCGAAACGATGGTGTCTACGATCTGGTCGTCGCTTGCCCGTGCCAGAAAGAAGGAATCGTCATTTTTGGTGTGCAGGAGGGGTAACTCGCCGTGGTTGATGCGGTGGGCGTTGACGACGATCATGGATTCCTTTGACTGGCGGAAGATCTCAGTCAGGCAAACGGTGTTGAACCGCCCTGAGGCGATCATATCCCGGAAGACATTGCCACATCCGACAGGCGGCAACTGGTTGTCGTCTCCGATGAGGATCAGGCGCGTACCACGGATGATGGCGCGAAGCAGCCCTTCCATCAGCGGCATATCGATCATGGATGCTTCGTCGATGATGATGACCTTTTCATCCAGCGGATTGTTGGCATTGCGCTTGAAGTGATAGTGGTTGTCTTTGTCTGTTTTGTCCATTTCCAGCATGCGGTGAATGGTGCGCGCCTCCTCGCCCGTGGCGGCAGAGAGGCGCTTTGCCGCGCGCCCCGTGGGGGCGGCCAGGGCGGTTTTGAGGTTCATTTGCCGACACATGCGAATCAGTGCCTGCACCACTGTGGTCTTACCCGTACCCGGGCCGCCGGTGAGGATCATCACGCCGCTGGAAAGCGCTTCGCGGATGGCCTTGCGCTGCAAGGGCGCATAAGAGATGCCCCGCTCCGTTTCCGTCATGGCGATGAGGTTGTCGATCTCCCGTTCCGGCAGAACATCGCAACTGACAGACAACTCCGACAGCTTTTTGGCCACAAAGGCCTCCGAGCGGTCGCCATCGGATGTGAATATGGAATTTTTGTCGCCCGGCAGATAACAAATAAGATGGCGGCGGGCAAGCTGTTGCTCCAGCACCTCAGCCACCCGCTCTTCAGGCAGTTGCAGTCGCTGTGCCGCCTCGCGGATGAGCATATCCTTGGGCAGACAGGTGTGGCCGTTTGTGGCGGCCGCCTCCCCCAGCACATAACGCAGGCCGGATGTGATGCGGAACTCGGAATCCGATACGATCCCCAGTTTGCGGGCGATCTCGTCTGCCCGTTCAAAGCCGATCCCGTATATCTCGTCGCACAGGCGATAGGGGTTTTCTTCAATGATGGCCATGGAGCGGTCGCCCCATTCGCGGTATACGCGGGAAATGGACGCGCTGCCCAGGTAGTCGCGGCAGCACATCATCAGTTGGCGCAGACCGTTCTGCTCACGGAATATCTTGGTGATGGCAGCGGCCTTTTTGCGGGTGATACCGGGAATGTCGGCCAACCATGTGGGATGATTTTCAATGACATCAAAGGTGTCGGCCCCGAAGCGATTGACGATCTTCAGCGCCGTCACCGGCCCCACGCCTTTGACCACGCCGGAGGAAAGATATTTCAGAATATCTGCCGTTTCGGTCGGCAGGATCTTCTGGTAGCTCTCTGCCACAAACTGCTGGCCGTAGGTGGCGTGGTACGACCAGTCGCCATACAGCAACAGCGGCTCGCCTTTATGCACATCCGGCAGACAGCCCACCGCAACGATCTCCCGACCGTCATCCGTGAGAAACGACAGTACGGTATAATCGTTAGAGGGATTGTGAAAGATCACATCCTCTGCCACACCGGAGACGGAGGGCAGGTCGTCTGCACTTGAAATCAACTGTTCCAGACCCATTGCCGCTCCTCCTTTCCGGTATTTGATAGATCTGATAGATTTGGATATTTTTACAACGCGATCACAGACGCACGCCAAGCGCCTCTGCCAGTTGCCCCGCCATGTCCACGCGCTCCCAGGGAGTGTCCAGGTCTTCTCTGCCCATGTGACCATAGGCCGCATAGGGGCGGTAGATGGGGCGGCGAAGGTCAAAGCGGCGGATGATGGCGGCGGGGCGCAGGTCAAACAGGGCTTTGACGGCATCCTCGATCTTCTGCTCCTCCACCTTGGCAGTGCCGAACGTGTCAACATTCACAGACACGGGTCTGGCCACGCCGATGGCGTAGGCGATCTGCACCTGGCACTTGTCGGCGATGCCGGCGGCAACAATGTTCTTTGCCACATGGCGTGCCGCATAGGAGGCGGAACGGTCGACCTTTGTGGGATCCTTGCCGGAGAATGCTCCGCCGCCGTGGCCGCAATAGCCGCCGTATGTGTCGACAATGATCTTGCGCCCTGTCAGCCCCGTGTCGCCGGCCGGCCCGCCGATGACAAAGCGGCCTGTGGGATTGACAAAAATTTTGGTCTGTTCAGACAGCATGGAAGCGGGGATGACCGGGCGTATGACCTCACGGATGACATCGCTGCGGATCTCATCCAGCTGCGCCTCCGCGCTGTGCTGGGAAGAAACCACTACCGCATCCACAAACGCGGGCTTACCGTCACGATAGGCAACCGTGACCTGTGTTTTTCCGTCCGGGCGGAGATAGGGCAAAATGCCCTCTTTTCGGACGGCAGTCAGGCGTTTGGCCAGTTTGTGGGCAAGCGAGATGGGCAGCGGCATCAGTTCCGGTGTTTCATTGCAGGCATAGCCGAACATCATGCCCTGGTCACCGGCACCGGTGTTCAGGTCGTCTGCCATGGTGCCTTCTTTTGCTTCGGCACATTTGTCCACACCGAGCGCAATATCGGGCGACTGGCCGTGAATGGCCGTCAGCACGCCGCAGGTGGACGCGTCAAACCCATAGGCAGAGTCGGTGTAGCCGATGTCTGCGATGGTCTCCCGCGCGATCTTTTCAATGTCCACATACGCATTGGTCGTGATCTCGCCCATCACCGTCACAAGCCCGGTCGTGGTAAAGGTCTCGCATGCCACACGCGCCATGGGGTCCTGCACAAGGATCGCATCCAGCACGGCGTCTGAGATCTGGTCGCAGATCTTGTCGGGATGTCCCTCTGTGACGGACTCTGATGTAAACAGCATTTCTCTCATTTTTATATCCTCTTTATTGATAAATTCCGTGTGGCAGAGGCAAAAACAGAAAAAAACGGCCGAAGCCGCCTCCCGATACCCTCATCTGTCGGGAATTGGCACCTTGAAACATATTCAGGTTGCCGGGCTTCACAGGGCCAGTCCCTCCGCCACTCTTGATAAGGTGAATCTATTGTAGCACATCACGCTTCGCTTTGCAAGAGCAGAGAGTGATATTTTCGGATATTTTCGCGTCAGGCACAATTTGTTTTTTCGCAGGGATCTTGCTTGCGAAAAAACGCACGGCAGTTGTGCGGTTTGCGCGCGAAGAAATTTTCCG
>CAMGGT010000086.1 GCA_946055715.1 uncultured Clostridia bacterium
GCGGGAGCAAGCCCCCGCCCTACCGAATAACAAAACATTCCGCCAAAGCCAAGCAGCCGAAGGTCAACCATCAAGGTGTTGTCTCATTAGGGCAGAGACGAAAAGAAAAAAGGGGGCTGTTGCAAGTGCATTTTCGCATTTGCGACAGCCCCTTTGGACGCGTGCAGTGGGCGTTGCATCCGCATCTCGGCGCATGCATGGCCCCCGCGGGCGGTTTACTTCTTCATTGCGATGGCGGCTTTTGCCTTTTCGGCAATGTGGGCGGAGGTCAGGCCATAGTAGACCAACAGCTCCGACACCGGGCCGCTGCGGCCGAACACATCTTCCATGCCCACCCGAAGGACCGGCACAGGGCAGGTCTCGCAGACCGCCTCTGTCACGGCGGCGCCAAAGCCGCCCAGCACGGTATGCTCCTCGCAGGTGACCAGCGCGCCGGTCTTTTCGGCACAGGTGCGCAGCAGGTCGCGGTCGATGGGTTTGACGGTGGCCAGGTTGGCCACGGCGGCAGAGATGCCCTCGGCGGCCAGCATATCGGCGGCTTCCAGCGCGATGGAGGTCATCACGCCGGTGGCGCACAGGGTCACATCCGTGCCCTCCCGCAGCAACTGTCCGCGCCCGATGGCAAAGGAATGCCCCGCCGTCACTTCCGGCACGGCATACCGCCCCAGGCGGATGTATACGGGGCCGTCGATCTTGAGTGCGGCTTCCACCGCCGCAGCCGTCTCGGTGCAGTCGGCCGGGCAGATGACCGTCATGCCCGGGATGGTGCGCATCAGCGCCAGATCTTCGTTGCATTGATGGGTAGCGCCGTCCTCACCCACCGTGATGCCCGCGTGGGTAGCACAGATCTTGACATTGAGGTGAGGGTAGCCGATGGAATTGCGGATCTGCTCAAAGCCGCGCCCTGCCGCAAACATGGCAAAGGAGGAGGCAAAGACCGGCACGCCGGTGGAGGCGATGCCCGCCGCCACGCTCATCATGTTGCCCTCGGCAATGCCGCAGTTGATGAACCGGTCGGGGAAGGCATGGGCGAATACCGCGGTTTTGGTGGAGGCGGACAGATCCGCGTCCATGACATAAAAGAGATGGTCCTGCCCCAGCCGGGCAAGTGCCTCTCCGTAGGCCTCTCTGGTTGCTTTTTTATCAGCCATGACGGTATCCTCCCTCCGATCGTGCCTGCAGTTCTGCCATGGCAGACTGATACTGCGTGTCGTTTGGCGCTTTGCCGTGCCAGCCGACATTGTTTTCCATAAAGGAGACGCCCTTTCCCTTCACGGAAGCGGCGATGATGGCCGTGGGCATGCCCTTGGTAGCGCGCGCTTCGTCCAGCGCGGTCATGATCTGCGCACAGTCGTGGGCATTGATGCGGATGACATGCCAGCCGAAGGCACGGAACTTTTCGTCATGGGGGGTGGGGTTCATCACCTCGGTCACGGCGCCGTCGATCTGCAGGCCGTTGCTGTCCACAAACAGGCAGAGGTTGTCCAGATGATAGTGCGCGGCAAACATGGCCGCCTCCCACACCTGGCCTTCTTCGCTTTCGCCGTCGCCGATGACGGTATACACGCGGTAGTCTTTTTTGCGGAGTTTGCCGGAAATCGCCATGCCGCAGGCGGCCGAAATGCCCTGCCCAAGCGAGCCGGTGGTCATGTCCACACCGGGGGTCTTGCGCATGTCGGGGTGGCCTTGCAGGCGGCTGTCTGTGTGGCGGAGGGTGGTAAGCTCTTCTGTCGGGAAGAAGCCGCATTCTGCCAGCGCGGCATACAGCGCCGGGGCGCAATGCCCTTTGGAAAGCACAAAGCGGTCTCTGTCTTCCCAGTCGGGGCGCTGTGGGTCATAGCGCATTTCCCGCCCGTACAGCACCGCAAGGATGTCTGCCACCGACAGAGAACCGCCGGGATGACCCGACTTGGCGTGGTAGATACCGGTCAGCGCACCCATGCGGATGCGGTTGGCCAGTTCTGCAACCGGAATTTGTAACATAGATGATCTCCCTTATATTATCTGCCCCACCACGGGGCATGTCTGACATAAAACAGCGCGGATGCGCGGTATCCGGGGCCTGCGGTGCGGATGCCGTCGACTTGTGAAGGCACCGACGCGGCCGGGTATCTGCGCGGACAGTTTTTTCGCCGGAACCATTGATGCGCGGATAAAAAACAAAGAGAAGAAAGCGCCGCGCCCGCAGTCAAGCGGCGCACCGAAAGGTATTATACCACCTCGCGGCCCGCTTGACAACCGCCCGCCGAAAAAAAGAGTGACCCACAGGCAAATTTTGCATGGGAGGGAAAGGCCGCCTGCTGCCCCGCCCCCGAAAGCAGGCGTGTTGCGATTGCCTGCGGGAGGGGGTCATGCTTCCGGCAGGTCTGCCTCTGTGAACAGGTGGCCGTTTTGCGTTCTTTCAAGCACCGAGACGATCCACCCTTCGGCGGTCTGCGGAACGGGCGCGTACATGGAAAAAGCGGCGCAGGCATAGCGGAACAGCAGAAAGCGAAAGCACGCATCCGCTTTTTCGGGGCATGCCTCAAAGCGGAAATGCCCCACCCGGCTGACCTTCTGCACCGTGTGCATCAGCGGCGCGTCGCGCAACAGGGTCTGCCCCGCCGCCCCTTTGACGGCAAGCCGCAGGCAGAACCCGGCCTGCTCTTCACAAACGGACAGGTGCAGTTCTGCGTGCGGGCTGATGCCCTCGGCCGTGCGGCACAGGCAGGCCAACACATACAGCAGCCCATGCGCGCTGACAGATACGCAGTCAAGCGGCGAGAGCGTCTCCGCCGACGAGACGGACAAGCCCGGTTCCACATCGTGCCGCAGGACCCCGCACAGAAAGCCGTATAGTGTGTCCATCCGATAGGGCTGTTTGCGAAAGTGAAAACGGTCTGCCACCTCATCCGCCGCAAGCACTGCGCCCGATGCGGAAGCATCTTTGCTTTTCGGAGTTGCCACGGTCATCCCTCCTCAGTCGTCGGGGCCGTTTTTGTAGGCGTCAAAGGCGCTTTTGTAGGAGACGGAAAGGCCGTTTGCCGTCTCTTCCAGACGGGTGAACAGGCAATGGTCGATATACAACTCCGAAAGTGCCGTCAGCATGCCCGGGTCATCCGGCAGGGTCGGGTCCTTCTGTGTTTTCATGACGATGTAATAGCCCTCATAGGTCTCGATGATGCCGCTGAGTTCGCCCACATTCAGAGTCTGCACGGCCTCGATCACCTCCCGGTAGACCGCATCTGCCGAAGCGGCGGTGGTGAGAATGCCGTAGTTGATGTCATCCGGGCTGAGGTTATAGCCATAGAGCACCATCTGCTCCCGGCGTTGCTCATAGGTGGTGCAGCCCTGCAGCACCGAGAGCGCCTCTGCCATCCACGCGGCCTGGTCAAAGACATCCGACTTTTCGCGCTTGACCCACAGAAAGTTGAGGCACTCGTCCCCCTCATAAAAGGCGCGGACAGTGGCCTCGTCCTGCGCGACCGTACCGTCGGCAAAGGTGGTGTGATAGTACTCGGAGAGCAGTTTCAGGCAGGCCTGGCGGCGCAGAAACAGCCGATAGGCGCTGTCGGTGAAGTGGTTGTCTTCCAGATATTGCAGATAGGCCTTCTGCGAGCCGTGCCCCTCTACTTCCGCGCCGTTGAAGTAGCCGCCTTCAATCTCTACCCTTACATATTCGTTTACCAGGTCGTCCACCCCGTCAGAAAAGGGGTCGATGCCGCAGGCCGCTGCCATGGCAAAGGTGCCGTAAAGCTCCCGCCAGCCATCCTCGATCATCTCCTTTATGCGGGCGAGGTATACGGCGCTGTCCGGCCCGGTCCACACCGATCCGTCCCCGCCGTCCACCGTTGCGCGGTAGGTATAAAACAGCGCGCGGTAGAGCTCATAGCGCACCTCATAGCCGCCCACATCGGCCACCACGGTACGGTCTTTTTTGCTGCTGCGTTTTTCCGCATACTTGTCACAGCCGGAAAAGCACAAAAGACAGGCGGCAAGGCACAACAGACAGACAAGGGATTGCAAAAAGCGACGGGCGCGCATACACTTCTCCTTTTTGGGTTTTTGGCGGCAGAGCCGCCGCAGATACTTTTTTTCGTCAAAACGGCAAACATAATACTTCGTGGGTTCAGTATAGCAAAATATTGTGAACGAAATATGAACGCTCTCTTTTTATCGAAAAGATTTGCATTTTGTACATGTCTTTTGTATAATGGAACATGAAAAAACGCACCACAGGAGGCGCCTCATGTCCGGGAAATATCAAGTCTCTTTGCAGAAGATCATCGATGACCTTTCGCTCAACTGCGTATATCTGCCCATGCCGGCAGAGCAGATCCGGGTCAAGACCGAGAATGTCAACCGTCCGGGGCTGGCACTGTCCGGTTTTTATGACCATTATGATGCCGATCGCATCCAGATCATCGGCAAGGTAGAATACCTCTATCTGCAACAGCTTGCCCCCGAGGACCGCCGTGCCAAACTGGAGGTGTTTTTTGCCTCCCGCCCCGTGGCGGTGGTGATGGCGCGCGGGCAGGACTACGGAGAGGACTCGCTGGACTGCGCCCGCAGATACGGCGTACCCCTGCTCTCCACCCCCGACACCACAAGCAACATCCTGGCGGCGCTGATCGCCTTTCTGAATGTGCAGCTCGCCCCCCGCATCACCCGCCACGGCGTTTTGGTGGAGGTATATGGCGAAGGCATACTGCTTTTGGGAGAAAGCGGCATCGGCAAAAGCGAAGCCGCCATTGAGCTGGTCAAGCGCGGCCACCGCCTCATCGCCGACGACGCCGTGGACATCAAGCGCGTCTCGGCCAAAACGCTGGTGGGCGAGTCGCCGGAGCTGATCCGGCACTATGTGGAACTGCGCGGCATCGGCGTGGTGGATGTGCGCCGCCTGTTTGGCGTGGGTGCCGTCAAGTCCGCCGAAAAGATCGATCTGATCATCAACCTGGAGCAATGGCAGGAAAACAAGATGTATGACCGACTGGGCATCGACAGCCAGACGACCGAAATTCTGGGCATTTCCGTCCCGTCCATCGTGATTCCCGTGCGCCCCGGACGGAACCTGGCCATCATCATCGAGATCGCCGCCATGAACAACCGCCAGAAGCGAATGGGCTACAATACGGCGGAGGAATTCAATAAAAAACTTATGGGCGATATGGGCCTGGAAGAGAGGTGAGCGCTGTGCTGGATCTGGATATTGAACAGTTTTGGCG
>CAMGGT010000087.1 GCA_946055715.1 uncultured Clostridia bacterium
AAATCAAAGCGTATGTCACAGACAGCCCCTGGTGGGACACCATCGACGCGCTGTGCCGCGTGGTGGGGGCTGTGGGCCTCAGAGACGAGAGGGTGGGGAAGCTCATGCGCACGTGGGCCGTAGACGAAAACTTCTGGGTCAGGCGCGTGGCCATCGAGCATCAACTGGGGCTGAAAGAAAAAACAGACACCACTCTGCTTTCCGACATTCTCACCGCCAACCTCGGCAGTGACGAGTTCTTTATCAACAAGGCCATCGGGTGGAGCTTACGCGACTATGGAAAATACGATCCCCGCTGGGTCAGCCGCTTCATCGACCGGCACAAAGACAAGATGAGCCGCCTCAGCGTCCGGGAAGGCAGCAAATATCTCCCGGCCGGCCAGACCGCCTCCGACCCGCGCGCCGTCGATCCGACCACCTCCGACCCGCTCATGCAATAAGCGGAAAGCGCTGCCCGCATCTGCCCGTACGCAGCCGAAAGGCAAACGAATGCGATTCGCGCGTGATGCAGGTCAATTGTATCTACCACTTTGTTGCCTTTTTGTTAAAAAATAATACACAATTTGTTCACATCTTTCTGCTATAATAGCCATTACCTGTGTAAAGCACACGGGCCATTAGCTCAGTTGGTTAGAGCTACCGGCTCATAACCGGTTGGTCTGGGGTTCAAGTCCCTAATGGCCCACCAGCGGCAAGTTGCCACTCCCGAAAGTCGGGGGCACGCAGCAGTATGCCAAACTTCATCTCCCGATGGCGTGGTTGAGATTTTGCTCCGACTGCGCCACCAAAAATTCCCGGACGAAAACCGTCCGGGAATTTGTACTTCTTCACTCATCACTCCTCACTTTTCACTCAGAACATTCCCATGTATTCTGAAGCAAGAAGCAATCAAAAATGAAGCTTGGAAATCTGTATCAGCACTTCACTGCCCTGCTAAAACGAAGCACACAGACTCAAATACGATAAAAACCCCCGCCATTTTGTAAGAAATGGCGGGGGTCATTTGTTGGATTATTTGCGTGGGGGTTTGCGGGGCATCAATACATGCCGCCCATGCCGGGGTTGGCCGCGGGCGCGGCGGGTGTCTCTTCCTTGATCTCATAGACGACAGATTCAGTGGTCAGCACCACAGAGGCGACGGAAGCGGCGTTCTGCAGGGCAGAGCGGGTCACCTTGGTCGGGTCAACGATGCCGGCTTCGATCATGTCGACATAGGTCTCGTTGTAGGCATCAAAGCCATAGTTGACCTTTCTGGAAGAAACCACGCGGTTGACCACCACGCCGCCGTCGAAGCCGGCGTTTTCGGCGATCTGGCGCATGGGGGCTTCCAGGGCTTTCAGCACCAGGGCAACGCCCGTTCTCTCGTCACCGTCGGTGGTGGAGAGCAGCTTCTTGACATCGGAGATGACATTGAGGTAAGCGGTGCCGCCGCCGGCCACGATGCCTTCTTCCACGGCCGCCTTGGTTGCGTTCAGGGCGTCTTCAATGCGCAGCTTCTTTTCCTTCATTTCGGCTTCGGTGGCCGCGCCCACTTTGATGACGGCAACGCCGCCGGCCAGTTTGGCCAGGCGCTCCTGCAGTTTTTCGCGGTCGAAGTCGGAGGTGGTGTTTTCGATGGCAGCACGGATCTGACCCACGCGTGCCTTGATGTCTTCGGGCTTGCCTGCGCCGTCCACGATGATGGTGTTCTCTTTGTTGACCTTGACCTGGCGCGCACGACCCAGCATGTCGATGGTGGTGTCTTTCAGTTCCAGACCCAGCTCTTCGGTGATCACGGTGCCGCCGGTGAGGATGGCGATGTCCTGCAGCATCTCTTTTCTGCGGTCGCCGAATCCCGGTGCCTTAACGGCCACGCAGGTAAACACGCCACGCAGTCTGTTCAGCACCAGTGTGGTGAGGGCTTCGCCCTCCACATCTTCTGCGATGATCAGCAGTTTCTTGCCTGCCTGCACCAGCTGTTCCAGCAGGGGCAGCAGTTCCTGAATGTTGGAGATCTTCTTGTCGGTGATCAGGATCAGCGCATCGTCAATGACGGCTTCCATCTTGTCGGTGTCGGTGGCCATGTAGGGAGAGAGATAGCCGCGGTCAAACTGCATGCCTTCCACCACTTCGCTGTAGGTTTCGGCAGATTTGGACTCTTCAATGGTGATGACGCCGTCGGAGGTGACCTTTTCCATGGCGTCGGCAATCAGGTTGCCCACCACTTCGTCACCGGCGGAGATGGTGCCCACGCGGGTGATGTCTTCGGTGCCGTTGATCTTCTTGGAGTGGGATTTGAGGGAGGCCACAGCGGCATCTACGGCTTTGGCAATGCCCTTGCGCAGTACCATGGGGTTGGCACCGGCGGTGACATTCTTCATGCCTTCGCGGATCATGACCTGGGCCAGCAGGGTGGCGGTGGTGGTACCGTCGCCGGCAGCGTCATTGGTCTTGGTGGCTACTTCGCGCACCAGTTGGGCACCCATGTTCTCTTCGGGGTCTTTCAGCTCCACTTCCTTGGCGATGGTCACGCCGTCGTTGGTGATGAGGGGCGTGCCGTATTTCTTGTCAAGCACCACATTGCGACCCTTGGGGCCGAGCGTGATCTTGACGGTGTCTGCCAGTTTGTCAATGCCGCGCATGAGGGCGTTGCGCGCCTCTACGCCATACAGAATTTCCTTTGCCATGATGATATCCTCCTTATTCTACGATCGCCAGAATGTCGCTCTGTCTGACGATGCTGTATTCGACGCCGTCGCATTTGACTTCGGTGCCGGAATATTTGCTGGTGATGACTTTCTGGCCGACTTTGACGACCATTGTCACTTCCTTACCGTCCACGGTGCCGCCGGGGCCGACAGCTACCACTTCCGCCACCTGGGGTTTCTCCTTGGCGGAGCCGGGCAGGATCAGTCCGGACTTTGTTGTCTCTTCGATCTCAGCGGCCTTCACGACCACACGATCGGCCAAAGGTTTGATTGTCATGATGTTGCCTCCGTTTATTTTCTATATTTTTGTTTTCAATTTTGGCACTCTCTTTTTTTGAGTGCTAACTCATTGTAGC
Source organism: uncultured Clostridia bacterium (assembly GCA_946055715.1). GTDB lineage: Bacteria > Bacillota > Clostridia > Oscillospirales > CAG-272 > UBA1740. Next base: position 3,044 of record CAMGGT010000087.1, read on the forward strand.
GCATTCCCTCTGCAATTGCAATACCTTTTTTCAATATTCACAAAAAATTCATATAAAGGAAACCATTTCCCCCAATACGGTCAAAACCCTTCCGAAGACAGGGGCACATACAGCCGTGTTTCCGAAGAATGGGAGGCGTGCGGCCTTCCTTATTATAATAATCGATCATGCAAGCTCCTGTGCCAGAAAGGCCAGGATCTTCTTTTCCTCCCGCGAGACTTTCACCTGCGTCAGTCCCAGCCGTTCGGCCGTCTGCTGCTGCGAAAGGTCGCTGAAATAGCGCAGTTGAATGATGCGCCGCTTCATCTGCGGCAATTTGTCAAGCGCGACCGAAAGTGCTAAACGGTTGAAGTTGCGCTCCGCTTCGTCATCGTCAGAGAGGCAGTTTTCAAGCGTTGGCCCCTCCTCGCCACCCCACATGCAGTCGGAGAGGGAACACAGCGGCACGGTGGCCTCCATTGCGGCGGCGGCCTCGGCCGGGGTGGTGCCGCATCGCCGTGCCAACTCTTCTATGGTCAACTCTTCCCCCGCGGCCTGTGCCTTCTCCCGCGCGGCGATGAGCTGTGCCCCCAGGCGTTTTTGTGTGCGCGGCACTTTCAGGGGGCCGTCGTCACGCAAAAAACGCCGTATCTCACCGAAGATGAGGGGCACGGCGTAGGTAGAAAACGCACATTCCCGCGCGGGGTCAAAGGTGCGGATGGCCTTGAGCAAACCGATGTGCCCGATCTGAATCAGGTCTTCCATGTCGGTACCGCGGCCGATGAAACGCGCGGCAATGCTGGTGACCAGACCGGCGTTGTACTTGACCAACTCTTCCGTTGCCTCTTTGTCTCCTTGCGCAGAGCGTGCCAAAAGGGAGGGGTTTTTGTCAAATTTCTTGTTTTCGCTCATTTTTTTGCCCCAAACATACGGGTCACATCCGAAGCTTTTTGATCATGGTGACCTTGGTGCCGTGCCCCACTTTTGACGAGACGATCAGCTTGTCTGTAAAGTTTTCCATCACGGAAAAGCCCATGCCGCTCCGTTCTTCCTCCGGCGCTGTGGTAAAGAGTGGCGTCCGCGCCGCGGCAATGTCGGGGATGCCGCAACCGCTGTCGCGCACAGTGATTTTTACCCGCCCGTCTCGGTAGCAGGTGACCAGTATGTAAATGTCTCCGTATTCGGGTGAGGCAAGCCCGCGGTAGGCGTGTACGATGCAGTTTGTCACCGCTTCCGAGACGGCGCATTTGATGTCTGCCAGTTCCTCGATGGTGGGGTTCATGCGGGACACAAAAGCGCCGACCATGGCACGGCAGATGCCTTCGTTTTCGCCGATGGCGGGCAGAGTGATCTTCAGTTCGTTGCTGATGTTTCCTTGTTTTCTCATGTGCGTCTGTCTCCTTATTTGATTACAGGCCGCTTGCCTGCTCGATTTTCAGCCCCGGCATGCGTTCCAGCCCTGCCAGGGAAAAGATGCGCATTTTCTGCCTGTCCGCACCCGTGATGCGCAGCTCGCTGCCCAGTTCGCGGGCGACCCGCAAGCGGCCGACCACCAGCCCCAAGCCGGAAGAGTCCATGAAGGTCACCCCCTCCAGCCGCATGACCAGCACGCGCGGATGCAGGCGGAACATTTGTCCGTCGATCTGCTCCCGCACGGCGGCGGCGGTATAATGGTCGATCTCACCCGCAATGTCTGCATACAGGCGGGTGCCGTCAAATCCGATTCTGACCGTGGCTCTTTTTGCGTCCATGAAAAGTCCTCTCTTTTTCTCTGTTGGCTTGTCTTATGCTATCATCCGGCCGCCACGAAATCAGTCGTAATACGGGGGTAAACACAAAAAATGCAAAAAAATCCGGTGCGGCTACGAAAACACCACCGCCCCACGGCGACAGCCCCAGAAAATTCGCCTTCAGCGAGTGAATTTTACCGCAAGCTGATGTGACTACGGCGTGATATTTCGCCTGACGGTGAAGCGCAAAGTATGTTTGGGTGAGGTAAAAAGCCGATATTTTAGGTGACAGTAGGGCGGGGGGCTTTCACGCCGCAAGAAAAGAAAGATTACATGTTCGCTCTTGGCGTCTTGCATTGAATCGTTCACATTACAAAACAAAACTGCGTGAGCGATGCCATTTGGAACAAATTGCAGCGCCCCCGCTCTACGCGTTGAAAAAAACATGCT
>CAMGGT010000088.1 GCA_946055715.1 uncultured Clostridia bacterium
AGGAGTTGCTTGACTGCATTTGGGTGAAGTTACACGACCTCAACAAGGTGCGTGATGCAGATTCCGCCCAGGGGTTTGCCGGGTACGGCCTGTTTCAGAACCTGATCGTCGGCGGCCAGACAACAGACGGCCGTGACGCCACAAACGACCTCTCGTATATGTGCCTGGAGGCCGCGCTGCATGTGGGGCTGCCCCAACCCTCTCTCTCCATCCGCGTGTGGGAGGGCTCCCCCGAGTCGCTGCTCATCAAGGCCGCAAGCGTCACCCGCGCAGGGCTGGGACTGCCCGCCTATTATAACGACGAGATCATCATCCCCGCCCTCATGGCGCGGGGGCTGAGCCGTGAGGAAGCGCGGGACTACTGCATCATCGGGTGTGTGGAACCGCAGATCGCCGCCAAAACAGACGGCTGGCATGACGCCGCCTTCTTCAATATGTGCCGCCCGCTGGAACTGGTGTTCTCCAACGGTGTGGACAAGGGCGAGCAGATCGGCCCGCGCACGGGCGGGCTTTCCGAACTCGACACCTTCGACAAATTCTATGCTGCCTACCGCAAGCAGGAGGCGGCCATGATCCGCCTGTTGGTCAACGCCATCAACGCCGTGGACACGGCGCATGCCGCACGGTGTCCCCTGCCGTTCCAGTCAAGTATGGTCAATGACTGCATGGCGCGCGGCAAAAGCGTGCAGGAGGGCGGCGCCCACTATAACTTCGCAGGTCCGCAGGGCTTTGGCATCGCCAACATGACGGATGCCCTGCTGGCGATAAAAGAACTGGTGTATGACAAAAAGACCTATACCCTCGCACAGGTAAAAGAGGCCCTTGCCTACAACTACGGGCGCGGACTGCCCGAGCAGGATGCCCTGGAGATGACCGTGCAGGCCGTGGCAAATCTCACGCTTTCGGGTCAAACCCCCTCTGAGATGGACATTAAAGCCATCTATGACCGTCTGCGGCGCGACAGCGGCACCACAGAGGAACAGCACCGCCTGTTTGAGGAGATGCTCAAAAAGACAGAAGAATTGCCGCACTACGGCAACGACATCGAGCAGGTGGACCTGTTTGCCCGCGATGTGGCCTATACCTACACCCGCGAGATCGAAAAGTACCGTTGCTTCCGCGGCGGGCAGTTCCAGGCAGGGCTGTATCCCGTGTCTGCCAATGTACCGCTGGGCGCACAGACCGGCGCCACGCCGGACGGGCGACTGGCCCGCACCCCCATTGCAGACGGGGTGGGGCCGGTCTCGGGGCGCGACAGAAAAGGCCCCACCGCCGCCGCCAATTCCGTGGCCAAACTGGACCATGCCATCGCCTCCAACGGCACCCTCTTCAACCAGAAATTCCACCCCTCCGCTTTGGCCGGGATGGAGGGACTGTCAAAGTTCGTGGCGCTCATCCGCGGCTTCTTTGACCAGAAGGGTATGCACATGCAGTTCAATGTCGTCAGCCGCGAGACCCTGCTGGACGCGCAGAAGCACCCCGAAAAATACAAGTCGCTGGTGGTGCGCGTGGCGGGCTACAGCGCGCTGTTCACCACCCTGTCCAAGAGCTTGCAGGACGACATCATCGCCCGCACCGAGCAGGGCTGGAACCGATAAACCAAACAACATACGCACATTACCCCACCCACGAGGGGCAAACAACTGCCTGCAAGCAAAGTCATAAAGAAAAGACGGGCGTACATAGCCGCAGGCACAAGGGGCAAGCGGCAACATCCAAAGCCGTGACAGAAAAAGGTCAGCCCACATAACCGCAGGCGCGGCCGCGCAAAATCGACAGCATACATATATGCCATTGTCTGCCAAAGGGCGACCCGGACCGACCCGCTCACCCAAAAAAGAAAGGAGGAAAAACGATGCAGAACCCAAATGACGCCACCGGGCGCATCTTTGATATACAGCGTTTTTCCATTCATGACGGGCCGGGCATCCGTACCATCGTCTTTTTTAAGGGCTGCGGTCTGCGTTGCCGCTGGTGCTGTAACCCCGAGTCACAGTCGGCCGCAACACAGCAATTGACCCGCGGCGGCCGCACGCAAGAGGTGGGGCGCACCGTTACGGGAGGGGAAGTGATGCAGGAGGTCCTTCGGGACCTGCCCTACTACCGCCGCTCGGGCGGGGGCGTGACCCTCTCAGGAGGGGAGTGCTTGCTCCAGCCGGAGTTTGCACGGGCATTGCTGGACCTCTGCCACCAAAACGGATTGCCCACCGCCATCGAAACGGCGGGCTTTGCCCCAAGAGAAAATGTGGAGCGTGTGCTGGGCGGAGTAGACCTGGTGCTGATGGACATCAAACACATGTCCCCCGAAAAGCACAAGGCCTTCTGCGGCCATACAAACGAGCAGATCTTAGAGAACAGTCGCTATATTGCCGTCCACGCAAAGCAACTCATCATCCGCGTACCGGTCATCCCCGGCTTCAACGACACAGAAGAGGAGATCGCCGCCATTGCCGGCTATGCCGCCCGTCTGCCGGGCGTGCGGGAACTGCACCTGTTGCCCTACCACCGCCTGGGGCAGGACAAATACACAGGGCTTGGGCGAAATTATGAAATGGGGGAGGTCCCCCCGCCCACCCAAAGCCGCATGAGTGCCCTGCTTGCCACAGCCGAGCAAAGCGGCCTTATCTGCCGCATCGGCGGCTGAACCGAAAAGAGGAGAATACATGACGCCACAGGAAAAAATGCGCATCGTACAGGAACTGGTGCCCGGCAAGCAGATCACGCTTGCCCACATCATCGCCCATCCCGACCCCATCCTGTATGTCAAAATGGGGCTGACGGCCGACGAGGCCGAAACAGCCGATGCCATCGGCATTCTGACGGTCACCCCCGCTGAGGCCGCCGTCATCTGCGCCGATGTCGCCATGAAGGCGGCCGGGGTCACGCTGGGATTTGTGGATCGGTTCAGCGGCACGCTGATCGTCACCGGCACGGTCTCGGAGGTAGAGTCTGCCCTGGAGAGCGCTTGCGCCTACGCGCGGGACAAACTGGGCTGTGCCGTCTGCCCGCTGACCAAAACCTGATGCGCCGCCTGCTGTTGGTGGGGCGCAGCGAGGCGGGCAAGACCACGCTGATGCAACGCCTGCAAAACATGCCGCTGCACTACCAAAAGACCCAGGTGGTCTATGCCGGGCAGACCGTCATCGACACACCGGGAGAATACTGCCAGACGGCCGAATACGGCAAGGCCCTGGCGCTGTATGCCTATGAGGCGGATGTGGTGGGGCTGGTCGTCTCGGCAGACGAGCCGTATGCCCTTTTTTCGCCCGGCATCGCCTCGCTTGTCAACCGGGAGGTCATCGGCATTGTCACCGGCACAGACAAGCCGGGCGCCCGCCCCGCGCTGTGCGCCTCGTGGTTGAAACTTGCCGGGTGCCGCCGCATCTTCTTTGTCTGCTCTCTCTCGGGCGAGGGGGTGGAAGACCTGCGCGCCTATCTGGCACAAAGCCCGACATAAAACAGGATGAAAAAATACAGAATATAAAGGAAGAGAAAAACCGTGGCCATCAAAACCAAAATCATCTGTTTTGCCAACAACAAAGGCGGCAGCGGCAAGTCAACCACCTGTTCTTCGGTGGGATATGCCATGGCGCAGGCCGGCAAAAAAGTGCTGCTTGTGGACTGTGACGGGCAGATGAATCTGACCCTCTCCTGCTTCGGGGAAGCGGAGGCACTGGAACTCTCGGGGGGAGAGCAGAATCTCTCTGCGGCCGTGCGTCGGCACCTGCCTGCAGAAGCCGTCACCGCCAAAACGCCCTATGAAGGGCTGTGGATGATCCCCGCTTCTCCCGCGCTCAGCCGCATTGAGGAAGAACTGACAGGGGCAGCGGAACGCGCCTTTGTCCTGCGGGATTTTCTTTCAGGTATAAAAGAGGCCGGAGTTTACCATTATATACTTATCGACGCACCTCCAACGCTTGGGCTGTGGGTCATGAACATCATGTGCGCCTCCGACCGGTTGGTCATCCCCGTGGAGGCAAGCCCGTGGGGGCTGTTCGGCCTGGCCAACATGCTGGAGTTTTATGCCAAGGCCAAGGCAGAGGCCGCAGGGCTGAAGCTGCTTGGCATCGTTGTGACCAAAGCCGACGAGCGCAAAAAGTATTTTCATCAGACGGTCGACACCCTGCGCGACCTGCCGGATGTGCATCTGTTCTCCACAGTCATCCACTCGGACAGCCGCGTGGAATGGGCGCAGGAAAACAGCCAGCCGGTCATCGCCTACGCAAAGAACAGCCGCGCCGCCAAAGAGTACATCCAACTGACAAAGGAGATCATGAAGTATGCCGGTAGGTAAAAACAGTCTGTTGCGTGCCGCCGCATCTGCCGCCGCCGCAAAAGAGATCGCCCCCGCACCCGCAAAAGAACCCGAAAATGCAAAAACCTCCCCCGAAATAGTGGCAATTCAGACACCTGATACCGCAAAAACGGTACCCGTACAGGAAAGCCCGGCCGCCGCTACTCCCGCCGTGACAGCCGCGGCCGAGGGCGAAAAGCCGACCGAGACGGCACCTGTTGTTGATGCTACGAAAGCGGCCAAGGCCGACACAAAACAGAAAAAGAGCGCAAAGGCCGCGCCTGCCAAAGCCAAAAAGACAGCCGCCCAATCCCAAAAAGCAACCGAAACCGTCATTCCCGCGGTCGGGGCAACCTTCCCCGCAGTGACAGGCGCGGCCGAGGGCGAAAAGCCGACCGAGACGGCACCTGATGTTGATGCTACGAAAGCGGCCAAGGCCGACACAAAACAGAAAAAGAGCGCAAAGGCCGCGCCTGCCAAAGCCAAAAAGACAGCCGCCCAATCCCAAAAAGCAACCGAAACCGTCATTCCCACGGTCGGGGCAACCTTACCCGCTGTGACAGTCGCGGCAGAGAGCGAAAAGCCCGCCGAGACGGCACCTGCCAAGAGAAGACCCGGCCGCCCTAAAAAGGCCGCTACCCCAGCCACCCCCGCGACCGTGACAGCCGCGGCCGAGGGCGAAAAGCCGGCCGAGACGGCACCCGCCAAGAGAAGACCCGGCCGTCCCAAAAAGGCCGCTACCCAAGCCACCCCCGCGACTGTAACAGCCGCGGCCGAGAGCGAAAAGCCCGCCGAGACGGCACCCGCCAAGAGAAGACCCGGCCGCCCCAAAAAGGCCGCCACCCAAGCCACCCCCGCGACCGTGACAGCCGCGGCCGAGGGCGAAAAGCCGGCCGAGACG
>CAMGGT010000089.1 GCA_946055715.1 uncultured Clostridia bacterium
CGCAGTTGGTAGGTGCGTTCAAAGCGGAGAATATGAATTTGACATACAAGATGGTGGCTTGTTCTTAAATCTTGTTATAAACAAAATACCTGCATATCCCAACGAGCAAGAAGATAGACAATGCTTTGAAATTGTCGCTTACAATATTCGCTTGCCATGGGTACTTGAAACACCGCACGAAGAAGAAAAAACCAAATTGAGTTTTGTGGCAAAAATAAAGCAATTATTTAATCATCAATAATCCGTGAGGTTCAATCCCGTAAGCACTCCCCTAAAAATATCTGTTTTATAGCCCTTGCACAAAATGAAAGGGGTTGTAATATGCATGTCGGAAAGAACTTTTACTCGAATTTCAATCTGACGGTCGTGGATGATGCAGATATTTTCATCGGAGACAGCGTGATGATCGCGCCAAATGTGACAATTGCCACAGGTACACATCCTGTATGCCCCGAATTGCGCGAAAAGGCATATCAGTATAATCTGCCCGTACATATCGGAAACAGAGTGTGGATCGGTGCGGGTGCCATTATTCTGCCGGGTGTGACGGTCGGTGATGATTCGGTGATCGGTGCGGGGAGCGTGGTCACAAAGGATGTTCCTTCGGGGGTGGTAGCCGTCGGCAATCCCTGCCGCGTCTTGCGTGAGATAAGCGAACATGATTATGAGTATTACTGCAAGAACCGTAAAATCGGTTTTTCGGTTGAGCGAGACAAGAGATAAACGGCCATCCGTCATGACAATCCAAAAAACTCACATGTGGGAATGTACTGAATGCAACGGATATTCATCCATCAACGGTATTGATGTCTGCTTGGGCTTTATACTACAGAAAAACAGGGCGCTTTTGTGCCCTGTTCTTCCTTTTCGGGTGATGAGGTCGGCGAGCGTGGCTCGCCCGGGAAGCAGATCGGGTCTGTTGCAACCGCACAGGAAAGTGCAAGGCAACAGCCCCTTTTGGCTCTGCTATGTGAATGAATGAATGCGTATCCATGCGGTTGCCGCTCTTTTGGCCCGTTGCGGCAAACATCGCTCAATCGTCGATGAGGATATAGTTACTGTAAGCGACAAGGCCGTCGCTGTCTGTGACTTCCGCGCGCACATAACGCTCTGACGGCTTGATGGAATAGACCGCCTCGGTCAGCTGCTCGCCCCGCAGGATGCGGTCAGGGCACCAGGCACGGTTTGAAAGGAACGAGATCTTGCTTGCGGGCGAGCAGATCAGGCGGATCTTGTCGCCCTCTCGCATCAGATGCACCTCGGGGCCGGGGCGCGCGGTGCGGGGGCTGCCCGGCGTGCGGGACACCGCCGAGTAGAAGTCGCCCCGGCGGACAGCATCGATAAAGGTCTGCCGCGTAAGCGTGTCGGCATGCAGATAGGTGGCGGCGGTCACCTCGTCTGTGCCGTCATAATAATGGGTGTCGTCGCTTGAAAACATCGGCCAGATGCGCCCGCGGTTGGCCAGAAGGTCCAGCATGACGCCGGAATAGGGGCGGTCTGACTCATGGACGCCCGAGACCGTGTTGAAAATTTCCGTTGCGTCAATGCCCTGCCAGCCCAGCATATCCTCCACCTGGCACAACGACCAGGCGGGATGCGCCAGCACCGCGATGCCGCCCGCGGCGTGAATGGCGTCAATTGCGTTCTGCACCGTGCAACCGGGACGAATATCCGGCTCTTCTGTCATGCACAGGCCCACGATGTGTGCCCCGCCATAGGCCGTGTCGCCCGTGTCAAGGTTGTATTCCGCGCCCGAGAAGACGGTCAGCCCCGCAAGCTCGCAGGCGGGGCCGTATTTCCAGTGGTCGGTGATGGCGATGGCATCATACCCCGCCTCTTTGTACATCCGTGCCACCTCTTCCGGCGTGCATCTGCCGTCGGAGAGGGTGGTGTGGGTGTGCAGACCCAGTTTGAAACATTTTTTGCCGGTCAGGTCGATAAACATGACTTTTGCTCTCTTTTCCAGACTGTTTTGGTTTTTCGCGTCCATTATAGCACAACGATTGTCGGATGGCAAGTATCTGTCAACAAAACGGGCGGCCGTTTTTTGTGCATTCTGCCACCATGTGAAGGCAACAAATCCGCTTCCCCTGTGATAAAGCGCGGAGTGCGGGAAGACAAACGATGGATGCCGTCACCGGAATGTCATCCCCAGCAGATCATCAAGGGAGACATGCAGCACCTTTGCCAATGCGACCGTTTCGATATCCGTGACAAACCGTTTGCCGGCTTCGATGCGCTGGATGGCATTTTTGTCAACATCCAGTCCCAGCAGCTGCAGTCTGTCGGCAAGTTCGCGCTGTGAAATATGCAGTGACTTGCGGTACTGTGCCACTTTTTCGCCGCAAATATTGTTTTTTCCATCAACACTTTTGTTAATAAACATTCTTTTTCTCCGATTTTTTGACATTCAGTGCTTGTCATTTTGAAAATTATATGCTATGATAGTGTCATAAATGACATTTACAGCATGTCAAAACACAAAAAGGAGAATCGTCAGCATGGAAGAAAATGTAAAAACAAAGTTCTGCAAGTTTTGCGGAGCCAAGATTCCGGAAGATGCCGTCATGTGTACCGCATGCGGCAGACAGGTGGAAGAACTGAAGCAAAGCGCCGCCCCTCAAGTGATCGTGAACAACACCAACAGCAATGTGAACACGAATGTCAACGGTCTGGTCGGCAGAAAGCTGTGCAACAAGTGGGTCGCGTTCTTTCTCTGCCTGTTTCTCGGTTTTGTCGGCGGGCACAAATTCTATGAAGGAAGAGCCGGCATGGGCATTCTGTATATTCTCACCGGCGGCCTCTTCGGCATCGGCGTGCTGATCGACCTGATCGCCATTCTCTTAAAGCCCAATCCGTACGCGGTATGATCGTTTCGTGCGCACCTCGTGTTTGTGCGTTACGCCCCCCTTGTTCCCTGCTTATATACCTCCCGGATGATCCGATACGGGGCTGTTGCAAATGCACTTTTTCGGTGCATTTGCAACAGCCCCGTTTATTTGGAAGCGCGGGCAGACCGTGTCGATGACCCACTCACCGCCTCCCTCCGGGAGAGAACCTTGCAGACAGAAGTGATGCAACTGCCAAAAGGCCGATTGGTTGCGCTGGAAAAAATATGAAGAATGCTGTATAATACATACAGCAAGTCACGCCGGGCAGGCCGAATTGTTGCGCCACGCAGGGGTGAAGGGCGGCGTGCCTTCTTCGTCGGTCACACTTTTTTGCCTGTGACATACTTATACACCTGTATACTCGATTTTTTCAGACGATTACTGTCAGTCAGACGGGAGATCCGTTCGTCGGTGCCGGAGCTGCTCTGACCGGGCAAACCATAAAGGATGGATAATGATGTATGAATTATTCTGACCAGATCCTTCATGAATACAAAGAACAAGCCGACAGGCGCATCGCTTTTGTATGCCGGCTGATGATCGTATTTATGCTGTTGATCTCGCTTCTGAATGCGCTGGGCATCTTTATCATCGACCCGTTGGCGCTCAATCTGACGGTTGCCATATCGGTTGTGAATTTCTTTCTTCCGACCTTTTTTTACAGCATTCTCAAATATCGGTCTGTGGGCGTGCGCTTTTTTATCCTGGCGGTTCTGGTCGCTCAATCCGGGTTGCAGTATGCCACGCTGTCTTACCATACGATCATCATGCTGGTGTTTCCTTTGGTCTTGTCCTGCCTTTATAACGAGAAAAAATATGTGATCTATACGGCCGTCATCAGCATCCCCATGATCGTCATCTCACATCTTGTGGCATTCTATCTGAAGATCGTACCCGATGAACCCCTGGTCACGATGAAGGGGACTGTCCTTTACGGCATCATTCCGAGGACCATTGAATTTCTGGCAATATTCATCATCTGCCTCTATATTTCTCACAGGATCGAACGCCTGGTCAGCACCCTGGCCAGCAAGAACAAAGAACTGTATGAAGACCAGGAAAACCTGATCTTCTCCCTCTCGCAGATCATCGAGCATAAATCTCTGAATACCGGCCAGCACGTCAAACGTGTCTCGGAATACACGCAGGTCTTGTGCAAAAGCTTGGGGTACGACGACGAGGAAGCCCGCAAGATCAGTCTGGCCGCCATGATGCACGATGTCGGCAAGATCATGATTCCGGAAGACATTCTGGAAAAACCGGGAAAACTGACAAGCGAGGAATTTGAGGTCATCAAAAAGCATACCGAATACGGAAAACAGATGCTTGAAGCATCCCCGGGCGAGCTGTTCCATATTTCAACGCAGATCGCGCGTCACCACCATGAAAAATGGGACGGTACGGGTTATTGGGGCGTAAAAGGAGAAGACATTGACCGCTGTGCAAGATGTGTTGCGCTGGCAGATGTCTTTGACGCGCTGGTCAGCCGAAGACCCTACAAAGAGCCATGGACACCCAAGCAAGCGTATGACGAGATCCTGCCGCAAAAGGGCAAGCAATTTGACCCCGAGGTCGTGGATGCGTTTGTGGCCAACTTTGATGCGTTTGTGGAGATCACCCGCCGTTATCCGGACCAATGACGGCGCGCATGCATCCTGCCCGGCAGGCATCTTGTTTTCGTCATATCACACCCAAAGAACGCGGCAAAGAAAACGCCCGCCAAGCGGCCGGGCTTTGGCCGCCCGTTGCAAAGGAAAAGTGAAGATCCGAATCCATAGATGGCAGAAGGCGCGGAAAAACCGCATCTTCTGCCATCGTTTCTTCTTTTTGGGGGTACATACGCGTATTTCGCCGCTGTATCTGCGTCATCTGCCCCGTTTGAGGCGTGTGGTCGGCTTTTCCGGTGGCCTTCAATACATACTGTCAGTATGGTAAATCTTCATGCCATTGGTATGAATAGTGTGTTGTTGACCGTCATCAGCGGTGGTTTTGTGCTGCTGTATCTGTGCCGCCTCTTGCCCCCACATCGCCGCAAACCGTGGGGCTGTTGCATAAAACCCTCTGTGTTTCCTTGCTGTCTTTGCAACGATTGCCACTTTTTCTTTGTCCTTGCTATTGACGAAGAGAAAAAAGGACTGCCGCGGTGCCTATTTCTTGGCATTGCGACAGAGCCATGACAAATGAACAGACCCCTGCGCCGATGGTCTGATTGCCTCCCTCCGGGATGGGAGCAAGGAGCCGGCGGGTGTAAAAGTAAAGCATGGT
>CAMGGT010000090.1 GCA_946055715.1 uncultured Clostridia bacterium
ACCGATCTCTTCCACCAAGGGGAAGCTGACATCATTCAGCGTTGAGCAATCGGCAAAGGCATAGTCGCCGATGAAGGTGGCTTTTTTCAGCTTGGCCGAAAGCAAGGAAGAACAACCGTAAAATGTCTGCTCTTCAATGCGCAGGACCCCGGAAAGATCGATCTCTTTGAGCTGTGTGTCGTAGGCAAAGCAGGTCGGACCGAAGGTGACGCCGCCGGCCGGCGGCATGGTGACCACGCGCAGCGACAGGCAATGCTGAAACGCCCCCATGCCAAACGAAGCATTTGCGCCCACGTCGACGGCCCTGATACCCGAATTGTAGAAGGCACCCTCGCCATACCGGCCGCCCGGGGCCAGTTTAAGCGCGGTCTCGCTGTTGAGGGATGTGTTGGCAAAGGCATAATCGCCCACCTCGGGCACCCGGTCAAGGCCGGTTACGGTGACGAGGTTTTTGGCATAGTTGAAGGCATGCGCGCCGATGCTTTTGGCCCCCTGCTTGAAGGTGACGCTTGCCAGAGATGCGCAGTTGGCAAAGGCATAGTCGCCCACCTCGGTATTGGCCGAGGTGAAGGTAAGCGAGGTGAACGGCATGCCGCAGAAGGCACCGGGGCCGATCTTTTCATACGGCAGGGTATAGTCTTTGTCGAAGGTCTTGCCCGTGGCGCAGAAGATGACGGTGCTGCCGTCTGCCGACAGGAGATACAGCCCGTCTGCCGACACCCGATAGTGGCTGTTCAGTGCGGGCAGATCAAAGGTGGTGATGGCCGTTTCCTGAAAGACGGCGCCTTCCACACCCGCGATCTGTGTATTGGCCCCGAAGGCCAGCGTGGCAAGATTGCTGCATTTATAAAAGGCATAATTGCCCAGGGTCACAGAACAGTCAGGCAATGCAAAGGAAAGCAGGCCGGGGCAGTCATAGAACGCCTGTTCGCCAATGATATCCACCGTGCCCTCGAAGGTGACGGTGGTGAGGTCGGGGCATTCGCAGAAGGCGCCGTACCCCACCTTCCACAGGTCTTCTTTGAGGGTGACGGTGACAAGGTCTTTGCACTGGGCAAAGCAGAAGCGCGGCACTTCCAGCCCTTCCCACAGAGTGACGGAAGAGATGCCCGACTGGGCAAACATCCCTTCAGACAGGCGTGTGTTCGGCCCGAAGGTCACACTTGCGAGCGCGGTGCAACCCTTGAAGGCCTCTTTGCCCGTGTTGCGCAGGGCGGTGAGGTCCACTTCCGTCAGCTTGGTGCAGCCCCTGAACGCACGGTCTCCGATGGCATATACCTTTCTCAGGTCTGCCGTGGCCAGCGATTCGCAGCCGCTGAAGGCCTCGCGTCCGATGGCCTCCACATGCGAGAGGTCGACTACCTGCAGTTTGACATCCTTGGCAAAGGCAAATTCACGCACAAATTTGACAGACGGTGGAATGACGACCGATTGCAGGCCGGAGCAGTTATAGAAGGCGTATTTCTGAATTTCCTCCACCGTATTCGGGATGACCACGGAGGTAATGGTGGTGTTGGCGGCGGGGATCTTGTTGGCATCATAGTCCTCGTCGGTCAACTCCACGGTGCGGTCTGTGTCATACAGGCAAAAGGCATAGGCACCGATGTAGAGGATGCCCTCGTCATCCGGGATGACCACTTCCCCACCCAGGCCCTTATAGGCCACAAGGGTGCGGTTTTCGATGATGAACTCGCTGTTGACCGTGACCTTGATGCGTGCCATCAGGTTGGAGCCCTCCACCTTCAGCACGATGGTGGCGGTGCCTTTTTTGAGCGCGGTGACCTTGCCGTCCTGGTCAACGGTGGCGATCTTTTCGTTGGTGGAAGAAAAGGTCAGTTGGTAGCGGTCTTCCACATACCACGGGTCCAGGTCATAATGAAGACGGATCTGTTCCCCGGGGTAGAAGGAGATGGCACCGCCTTCCAGAGCCGACACATAGATGCGGTCGCCCGTGTCGCCGATCTTGCTGGTCTGCGCGGCGCGGGAATAGGCAAAGACAGTGTCAAAGTAGGTGAAGCGGATGGACTTGATCTTTTCCTCCGAGACATCGTCTATGTCTCTGTCGGAGGCGGTCATCACCTGCACACCCTCCTGCACCGCGGACGGAGAGCCACAGTTCAGGGGAGAGGCACTTGCCCCGACCGTCTGTATCCGGGCGGAGGCATCCGTGGTGTCGGTCGTCTGCTGTCGCTTGCGCACGTTGATGATGAGGGAGGTTTCTTTGGCATCCATGCTCTCGTAGACGGTGACGGTGGTGCGCCCTGCGCACACGCCCCTCACTTGTCCTTCGGAGACGGTGGCCACCTTTTCGTTGGCGCTGGACCAGGACAGATACCGCAGATAGTCCTTTTCGTCATCCACCGTTTCATCGGCGGTGTAGAGATAGCGGGTGATGTCTACCACCTCATCCTCATAGATGGAGAGGATGGAAAGCGGCGTGCCTTCGCCCGAACCGTCTTTGGTGAATTTGAAGTCACCGCGGGTGCCGGGCAGCTGGCACAGATAGATGTTGGAATTGAGCGCATAGTCATCAATGGAGAATGCCAGAGCGGAGGTGATGATCTCATCGCTGAAGATGTCTTCCAGATAGTCGGTAATCTCAAAGCGGACCACCGTGTCGGCCCCCGGCTCGCTGTATACGGGAATGGGGTTTTCGGTAAGGAAGGTATAGGAGGAAGAAGAGGTGAAGATGATGGGGGTGATGGACTGGGTATAGTGATTGTCGTAGACGGTCATGGTCAGATAGTAACGGTCTTTTTTGAGGGTTTTGTCATAGACCTTTTCGTAGCTGACCTCTTTGAGCACCGGCGCCTCGTTGTCCAGCAGGAAAGAGAAGGAGAAGCTGTTGCGAACATTGGTGTCGGCGCCGCCGTCTCCATAGTCAAGCAACCCCTGCATGGAGAAGGTATAACTGCGATTGTTGATAAGGCCCAGCTCGGAGGAGCGCAGGCGCAGGTATTCATAGTTGGGGATGGGGGTTCCCCCGTTGGAGTAGGCCTTGCGGGCGTTGTCTACCACAAGAGACCAGACCTCTTCGCCCGTGACATCGTCCACGATGGTGTAGGTCATGGACTTGGCATTGCGCAAAAGGCCTGCATACACCGCCGACAGACCGTCAATGGTGCCAAGCGAATCCGAGATGGCAATGTGGTCTTCGGTGGCGGGGATGGCATCATACACGGAGGTGTCGATGTCGTAGAGGTATGTACCCAGCGGGATGATGTAGTTATAGAAGTAAGAGCCGTAGGGGGTGGTGGCATAGTAGTCGGCTTTGAGTTTGTCTTCGTCGTCAATGGCGGCGTTGTGCGCTTCCGACTCTACCTCATAGTAGGTCTTGTCGAACATGGGCGCCTCCGTCCAGTCGCCGAAGAAGGCAAGGAACGGGATGTTCAGGTCAATGCCGCCCTCGGCGGTGGCCGTCAGCTTCACAAAGCCCTCCACATACATGCCATAAGGGAACAGGCGGTCCATTTCGGCCTTGTCGGCGGCGGTCATGGTGTAGGTGGCAACGACGGATGCGGTGCCGCCGCCGGCCACGGTGAGGCGGGTGCCGGAGAGCGTGCCTCCCTCGACCGAAAAGACGGTATTGCCGCCCAGCAAGCGGTCTTTTTCGGCCACATAGTCGCTGTCGGAACGGGAGACCGTTTCTGTCATGGCGATAAGCGACAGGTCATAGGTCACCTCCCCATCCGACAGGTTGACCAC
This sequence comes from uncultured Clostridia bacterium, assembly GCA_946055715.1. GTDB lineage: Bacteria > Bacillota > Clostridia > Oscillospirales > CAG-272 > UBA1740. Next base: position 3,706 of record CAMGGT010000090.1, read on the forward strand.
ATTAAAGCGCATGGTATAGATGCCTGTGCGCAGCGGGTCGTCTCCCAGTTCCAGCTTGGTGCGGTCGATGCCGTCCACCGTGAGGTAGGCCGGGGTGTTGACCACATTGTACAGGCTGGCAAGTCCCGCACCCTGCTTACGCGGAGAGTAGGGGTTGCCCTCCTCGTTTCTGATGATGGTGGCGGTGGACATGAGCATCTGGTTGGCCATGACCGAGATCTGCTTATAGTCATAGGCGGGGTATTGCTCTTTGAGATACTGGCGGATCAGCACCACGATGCCGCACAGGTTGGGGGTGGCCATGGAGGTGCCGCTGAGCTCGTCATACCCGCCGCCGGGCACGGAAGATTTGATGTTGCCGCCGTGCGCGGTGATCTCGGGCTTGAGCTTCAGGTCGGGCGAGGGACCCCAGCTGGAAAAGTCAGACATGAAGGGGCCGGCCTGGTTGCTGTAACTGATGGTGATGGTGCCGGTCTCCCGGGCGGCCAGCAGGGTGCCGTTTTCTTTGGAAATGGAAACGGTGGGGATGTGGTCGCTCTTGCCCATGGACATGAGGATGTCGCCCTCAATGTTGTTGTAGATGATGCAGGCCGCAGCACCGGCGTTCTTTGCCTGCAGGGCTTTGTCTTCAAAGGTGGTGTCGCCGCGGCGCACAAGGGCAATTTTGCCCTTGAGGTATCCCTCGGGGAAAGCGGCATAGTTGGCCTTCATGCCCACGCCGGGGATGGTGACATATTCATAGGTTTTGGACTGGCCCGCGCCGATGCCCAGCTCGGCAAAGAAGTCGTTGGGCTTGCCCGAAACAGCGTTTGACTCGTTGAAGAAGAACACCTGCGTGTCGTTGCCCACCATGTATTTGCTCTTTGTGCCGCTGATGGAGGCCACAGACAGCGCGGCGGGGTAGGTGGAGGGGGAACCGACGGTACCGGAGTCGGGGTTGGTGACCTTATTGGTATTGCCCTGCTCGCCGCCGAAGGCAGAGCTGTAGCTGTTGCTGGCGGCGGTGACGAGACTGATGCCGCTTTGGTTGATCTTGTCATAGACGGCATTGATGGCATCGCCGTCTGCCTCGCGGGAAAAGCCGCAGGAAGAGCCCAGCGACATGTTGATGGCATCGACCTTCAGCAGAACGGCGTCTTCCAGGGCGGCCAGAATGTCTTCTGTTTTGCCGCCGTCATCCAGGTCGGGGAACACCTTCATCAGCACAAGCTGGGTGTCCACCGCGATGCCGGTGATGACTTCGTCGCTGCCGCCGATGATGCCGGCCACATGGGTGCCATGCTCTGAATCATAGGGGTTGACGTTCTTGTCTTTGTCGGCATAGTCAAAGACGAAGGGGATCTTTTTGCTGTAATAGACATCCATCAGTTCGATGGAACCGTCAAGCTTTTTGGCGTTTGTCTGCGCAAGGATCTCGCCCACATTCTGC
>CAMGGT010000091.1 GCA_946055715.1 uncultured Clostridia bacterium
GCGCTGTAATCTGCCACTTCTGCCTCCATGCGGCTGATGGTCTGCTGTTCTTCTTCCAGTCGGCGGTCAAAGGCCATGACCTCTTCTGCCGCCTTTTGCTGATCGGCCAGCAGAGCAAGACGGCGGTCGGAGACATCCTCTTTTGCAGAGACGAACTCCGCCACCTTGGCGCGGATGGCCTCGTTTTCGGCCTCGATGTCGCACTTTTCGCGCTCGATGTCGGCTATGCGATCGTGGCAGGCGGCAATCAGGGCGCGGATATGTTCCGACTCGCTCTCAGACAGCTGATGGCGGCTGTCGGCGGTGTGGAGTTTCTCGCTTACGTCGTTGATGGCGGCAAGCAGTTCCTCACTGCGCACGCGACTGGCCACACTTTGGGATTCCAGTTGTGCCACCTGGCGTTCCAGGTCTTCCAGCGCCTCGGTGATGATCTCCAGCTTTTTGGCGGAGAGGGCAGTCTCGTCCTTGTATTTTTCGATATCCTGGCGGATCTTCTGCGTGTCATACAGCCACAGCGACACATCTGCCTGCCTTTTTTCTTCGGCGATCGTCAGGTATTTGCGTGCCTTTTCCGCGTCCTTTTCAAGTGAGACATAGCGGGTGTGCAGTTCGGTAAAGATGTCCTGTTCGCGCACCATGTTGGCCTCGACCTGCTGCAGCTTGTTTTCGGCGTCGTGCTTGCGGTGGCGGAATTTGGAGATGCCGGCCGCTTCCTCAAAGAAGTTGCGGCGGTCTTCGCTCTTTTTGGAGATGATCTCGGCGATCTTGCCCTGCCCGATGATGGAGTAGCCCTCACGGCCGACGCCCGTGTTCATAAACATCTCAAAAATGTCGCGCAGGCGGCAGGGGCTGTGGTTGATCTCATACTCGCTGTTACCGTTGCGGAAATAGCGGCGGGTAACGGTGATCTCTTCATAGGGAGTGTCGATGCGGTGGGTGGGGTCGGAATTGTCAAAGGTAACAGACACTTCCGCAAAGTTCATGGGGCGCTTGCTGTCGGCGCCGCCGAAGATGACATCCTCCATGCGGTTGCCGCGCAGGTTGCGGCTGGAAAGTTCACCCAGCACCCAACGCATGGCGTCGGAGATGTTGGACTTACCGGAACCGTTGGGTCCGACGATGACGGTCGCGCCCCTGTCGAAGGTCATGACCGTGCGGTTGGGAAAGGACTTGAAACCGTGCAGTTCCAAAGATTTCAGATACATATATCGATCCTCTCGGTAGATTCACTCAAAGATGGGAGGGATGCAGGATGGTGCGCGTTGCCTGTACCGCCGCCCGGAAGCGGGGACATAAAGCCGCGGGGGCGGAGGTCAGTCGCCAAAGCCGAAAAAGTCCAACGCCTGCTTTGCGGCCTGCTGTTCGGCCTCGCGCTTTGTTTTGCCTTTGCCGCGGCCGACAACATTGCTGTTGACCCGTGCCTCCACTTCAAACACCTTGTCGTGGTCGGGGCCGCTTTCGGAGACGGTGACATAGGAGAGTTGCTCGGCACCGTCCTTCTGCACCAGTTGCTGAAAGCGCGTTTTATAGTCTGCATGGGCGCGGGGCGCGCGGGCCAGTTCCCCCTCCATTAAGCGGAAGAGGATCGCGTGGGCGGCGGTGCCGGACAGGCGGCCGCTGTCCAGAAACAGCGAAGCCAGAAGCGCCTCAAATGCATCCGCCAGGATGGAGGGCTTGTGCCGTCCGTCCTTCTGCTCTTCGCCGTGCCCCAGCCGCAGATAGTCTCCCAGGCCGATCTGCCCCGAAAGGCGCGCAAGCGTGGTCTCGCAGACCAGGTATTTGCGCATTTCGGTCATTTCCTTTTCCGCACAGTCGGGAAATGCGGCGTACAGATGGTCGCTGATGTAGAGCTGCAACACCGCGTCCCCCAGGTACTCCAACCGCTCGTTGGAGGCGCAGGGCACCCCCTTTGCACAGCTTTCGTTGGCGTAGGAAGAATGGGTCAGCGCACAGGTGAGCAGCCCGGGGTCTTTGTATTCATAGCCGAGGGTGCGCATCAGCTCCCTCTGGTCTTTTGCGTGTGACATAGTGTTTCCTTCTTTCCGGGCGGCAGGAGATGCCGCATCCGGGGCCATTGTTATTTTGACTTACCCTTTTTTGAAAAGCCGGAGAACAGGCCGCGCAAGCGCGGTTTTTTCTCTTTTTTGCCGTCGGGCATCGCCTGCGGCAGCTCGGGTTTCGCGCCTTCGGGCGAGGTGCTGTCTGCCGGGGGCGTCCATTCTTCTGCGGAGGGTTCTTTTGCGGCCTCCTGCCCGGCGGCAAAGGACACGATCTCGTCATTGATGCCGGTGCGCACAAAGCTCATGGCCTGGTAGACGGCGTTCATGATGGCGTGCGCGTCCGAGTTGCCGTGCGCCTTGATGACGGGCTTGGCCACGCCAAGGAGAGGCGCGCCGCCGTGTTCGGAGGCGTCAAACTTCTTTTTGAGCTGTGTGATCTGGTCTTTCATGGTGACGGCAGAGAGCATGGTCATGAGATTGGACTTGAAGACATCCTTTAGGGTGTGCATCATGAACTTGCCCATGCCCTCGGAGTATTTCAGCACGATGCTGCCGGTGAAGCCGTCGCACACCAGCACATCGCAGACATTGAAGGGGATGTCTTTGCCCTCCACATTGCCGATAAAATTGAGTTTTTCCTGTGCGAGCATCAGCTGATAGGTCTCTACCTGCAACTGATTGCCCTTGGTGTATTCCGTGCCGTTGTTGAGCAGGCCGACGCGGGGGCGGGAGATGCCGTAGATCTTTTCCATATACTTGGAGCCCATGAAGGCAAACTGCTCCAAATGCTCGGCGGTGACATTGAGGTTGGCGCCGCTGTCCATCAGCAACACCGGGGTGGGAAAGGGCAGAACGGTGGCAATACCTGCCCGCTGGATGCCCTTGATGCGGCGCACGATGAGGGTGGCCCCCGTCACAAGTGCGCCGGTGTTGCCCGCACTGACAAAGGCGTCTCCCCTGCCGTCTGCCAGCATGTGAAGCCCCACGCTCATGGAAGAGTCGCGCTTGGCGCGCACCACCGACAGGGCGGGGTCTTCCATGTTGATGACGGTGCGGGCGGGTTCGATCTGAATATGGCTGATGTCCAGGTCCTGCACAAAGGCGATCTTGCGGATCAGGTCGCGGTTGCCCACCACGGTGATGTCCACATTGAATTCGGAGGCGGCCATGGCCGCGCCCTGCAACAGTTCATCGGGGGCGTGGTCTCCGCTCATGACGTCGATGATGATCCTCATCCCGACTCCTTTCCGACCTTTTGGGCCGTGCTAAATCAGGTGTGCAAAAAGGCGGCAAGTGACTGTAGCGCACGGGCAGAAAGCGCCTCGTTGCGCTCGCTCTTTTTGCCTTTGAAGCGCTCCGCAAGCGGAGGCAGAAGGCCGAAGTTGGCGTTCATGGGTTGAAATTTTCCGCACCCGCCCTCACTTACATAGCGTGCCATTGCCCCCACCATGGTGTCGGCGGGGAACAGTATGCGGGGCGCCCGGCGGCAGGCCGCGGCGGCGTTTCTGCCGGCGACAAGGCCGGAAGCGGCAGACTCGACATAGCCCCCCACCCCCGTCATCTGCCCGGCAAAGAACAGACCCTCTCTCCCCGCGACCTCATAGGCGGCCGTGAGAAAACCTGGGGAACGGAGGTAGGTGTTGCGGTGCATCACGCCATACCGCAGAAAATCTGCCCGGGCAAGGCCGGGGATCATGCGGAACACCCGCCGCTGTTCGGGGAAGGTGAGGTGGGTCTGAAAGCCCACCAGATTATACATTGTGCCCTCTCGGTTCTCGCGGCGAAGCTGCACCACGGCATAGGCCTCCGTGCCGTCCGGCCGGGGCAGACCCACCGGCTTCATGGGGCCGAAGCGCAGGGTGTCATATCCGCGGCGAGCCATGACCTCCACCGGCATGCACCCCTCAAAAACGGTGATCTTGCCGTCGTCGTCAAATTCGTGCAGTTGTGCCGTCTCTGCCGAGACAAGCGCTTGATAGAAAGCGTCGTATTCCTCACGGGTCATGGGGCAGTTGAGATAGTCCTGCGGGTCGCCCTTGCCATAGCGGGAGGCAAAGTAGGCCACGGACATATCCACGCTGTCTGCCTCCACGATGGGGGCCACCGCGTCGTAGAAATGCAGGCCGTCGCCGCCTTGCAGGGCGGCAATGGAGGCCGCCATCTCCCCGTCCGTAAGCGGGCCTGTGGCGCAGATCGTCACCCCCTCGTCCGGCAGGGCGGTTTCTCTCCGCTCTACCACGGTGATGCGGGGATGGGTGCGCAGGCGGTGGGTGATAAACTCCGAAAACCGCACCCTGTCCACGGCCAGCGCGCTGCCGGCGGGAACGGCCGTCTCATACGCCGCCTCCATGACAAGAGAGCCCATGGCAGACAACTCTGCCTTGAGCAGTCCCACCCCGTTTGAAAGCTGATTGGAGCGCAGGGAGTTGGAACAGACAAGCTCCGCAAAGCCGGCGCTGCGGTGGGCGGGGGACATGTGGCTGGGCTTCATCTCGATCAATGTCACATCGACGCCCGCTTCTGCCGCCTGATAGGCGGCTTCACTGCCGGCCAGGCCGGCGCCGATGACCGTCACACGGTCAGCCATTGGTCTGTCCTGCGCCGGGGGCGAAAACCGCGGGCGGGATGAGGTCAGTTCTCTTCATCCGTTTTGATCTCCTCGTCCCGCGTGTAGGTGCAGTCTTTGCCGCGGCAGTAGACCTGCTTTTTGCTCTTCTTGTAGAGCAGGCGGTCGCCGCACACGGGGCAGTTTTCCGAAAGGGGCAGATCCCACGAGGAAAACTGACATTCGGGATAGCGCTCGCAGCTGTAAAACAGCCGGTGTCCGCGGCTGAACTTGGTGATGATCTTGGCACCGCAGTCGGGGCAGGTCACGCCGATGTCGTTTGTCTTCTGCTTGGTGAAGCGGCAGCGGGGATAGTTGGAGCAGGCATAGAACACGCCATAGCGGCCGTGCCGCACCAGCATTTCGCCGCCGCACAGCTCGCACTTGAAGCCGGCGGGTTCCGGCTGGTTTTCTTCCCGCTTGAGGGGCACGCCGTTTTTGTCTACCGCCTTGGTGTTGCGGCAGGCGGGATAGTTGGGGCAGGCCAGAAAGCGGCCGACGCGACCGGTCTTATAGACCATTTTGCTGC
>CAMGGT010000092.1 GCA_946055715.1 uncultured Clostridia bacterium
CCGGATCCTTGCCTCCCTCCGGGAGGGAGGGGGACCACGAAGTGGTGGAAGGAGCAAGCGGGTGCAATAGTAAAGCATGGTGCATTGCACGGTACAATTGTATATCTGTCACTTATGGCCACCGTAGTATGTTCTCCTCATCCACCGCTTCGCGGTCCCCCTTCCCCGCCGGGGAAGGCCTTGAAGATAGATCTACGGAAAAGGGCTGTCGCAAATTGTTTTTGCATTTGCGACAGCCCCTTTTTCTCTTTTCTCCCTTGTCTTCATGCGGCACCCCCGTTTTCTCTTTTCGCCCTTCTCTTCATGTGACAGCCGGTTTTGTTTGCCACCACGCGGAACGCCCCAAACACGAAATAGCGGAGATAAGAAGGCAAAAAGAGGGCGCGAAATGCCGATTCTCACGCGCCCTTTTTTGCTCGCCTCCAACAATTCTCTTGCATTTGTCACCAAAATGAGGTATACTGAAAGCAAAGGCAGGCCAAACGGCAGTCTTCATCCGAAAAATGAGGAAAAAAGATGAAAGAGATCAAACCGGCTGACTCGGTCCTGTTTGCCGACATGAACGAAAACGAGCGTGCGCAAGCCATGGCATTTTTCTCGGCTGAACAGGCGACCTATAAGAAAGGGGACTTTTTGTGGGGGGGTTCCGGAAAAATTCCCTTCTTTGCGCTTGTTTTGCGTGGCACGGTAACCGTCTGTTGCGACGAGGAGGACGGCGGCCGCACCATCATGGCAGTGGTAACGCCGGGCATGGTGTTCGGCGGGTCGCTGGCCTATCTGCGGCGGGAAGCGGATGTCATTCCCATTGCCGCCACCGACTGCAAAGTGTTGCAACTTCACCCGCAGAACCTCTGGGACTATCCCGACAGCCCTATTGCCCGCAAGGTGCACCGCAACTTCACCGCCATGCTGGCAAGGCGCACGCTGGAGATGAACACCCGCATACAGATCCTCTCAAAAGTGACCCTGCGGGCAAAGATAGAGGCACTCTTCCGCGCGTACGGTGCGCGACCGGACGGCCGCCCCTTCACCCTCCCGTTTGACCGGTCGGCCATGGCCTTCTTTTTGGGGGCAGACCGCAGTGCCCTCTCGCGGGAGTTGGGGCGCATGCAGGAGCGGGGCGTGCTGGAATATAGAAAGAACCGTTTTGTCTGGAAGCGGGCAGACCGCAACTGACCCTTGGCGCGGCTTTGCTTTTGCTCTTTCGGGCCACATGGCTTTTCGTAAGGCATCCGACTGTAGGCGTGTTTCTTTGCTGTTGTTGCTTTAAATCACGGTATCTTCTTGTATATGCATATTTTGCTTCCGTCTGTTTTACACAAATTTGTGTTTTCTGTTGCATCTGCAACAGATTTGCTGTCGCCCGTGGTATAGGATTTGGATGAAAATATTTTTTTATCCGAAAGTGAGGCAAAACCATCATGAGATCCGTCAAAAAAGGCATTTGCTTGTTGCTGTGCGCTGTGTTACTGTCCGTCTGTCTTGTCGCCTGCGACTTTGGCGCCCCCACAGACACCTCCACCATCCGCGTGGGCGGGCTGAAGGGCCCCACCACCATCGGCATGGTCAAACTCATGCAGGACAACGATGCAGGGCTGGCGCGCAACAGCTATGAATTTTCCGTCAAGGCATCTGCCGATGAGCTGACCCCGTTGCTTTTGCAGGGCAAGATCGACATCATCTCCGTGCCCGCTAACCTGGCGGCCGTGCTGTATGCCAGAACCGAAGGGCAGATCCGCGTTTTGGCCATCAACACGCTGGGCGTGCAGTACATTGTGGAAAAAGGAGAAGAGACGGTTCACTCCTTTGCCGACTTGCGCGGAAAGACCATTTATGCCACCGGCCAGGGGACGGTCAACGAATACAACATGCGCTATCTGCTCTTGCAGAACGGCGTAGACCCCGACACGGATGTGACCTTTGTCTGGAAGAGCGAGCCGACCGAAGTGGTTGCCACTATGAAGTCGCTTGATGCGGGCGTGGCCATGCTGCCACAGCCGGCCGTGACGGCCAGCGGCCTGCGCATTGCGTTGAGCTTGGATGAGGCATGGAACGAACTGGGCAACGGCAGTCACCTTGTCACGGGCGTTACCATTGCACGGGCGGCGTTTGTGGAAGAGCATCCCACGCTTGTCACCTCTTTTCTGGAAGAATACAAGGCCTCCATTGAGTATGTCAACGCCCATCCTGACGAGATGGGCGAGGTGGTGCCCACCTATATCGACACCATCAAAGCCCCTGTGGCCAAAGTGGCCATCCCCTACTGCAACATCAGATACATCGCAGGGGATGACATGAAGCAGGCACTGGAAAGCTATCTGTCTGTGCTGTATGCACAGAACCCCGTGGCGGTGGGCGGCAGTCTGCCCGGCGCCGATTTCTACTACGGCACTTCAAACTGATGTCTCTACATGCGGCGGGGCGGTTCGCCCCGCCGTTTTTCCACAGGAAAAGGATGAAAAAAGTGCGGCCGTCGGGTGACTGTTGTCTGCCTGCGGCACTCACCAACGCAAAAAAGGAGGGCGTATGAAGCGCACAGAATGGATCAAAAAAGGCCTGGCGGTTCTGCTGGCCCTGCTGGTATGGCAGGGGCTGGCAATGTTGCCGCGGCTGTCTGTTTTGCTGGCCTCGCCCGTGGAGGTGCTAGTGCGCATGGGCAAGTTGCTGACAGAGCCCATCTTCTGGCCGACGCTATGGTATTCGTTTGTTCGCATTGCGCTGGGCTTTTTTATCGCCCTTGTGCTGGGTGTCGTGCTGGCCATGCTGGCGGGGCGGTTCCGTTTATTTGAGACCCTGCTCTGGCCCTATATGCTGACCGTCAAATCTGTGCCTGTGGCTTCGTTTGTCATCATCATCCTCATCTTTTTCACCGCAGAAAAGCTTTCAGCCATCATCTCTGCCCTGATGGTTCTGCCCATCATCTACACCAACACGCTGGCGGGCATTCGTGCCGTTGACCCGCAAATGGACAGAATGGCGCGTAGCTTTTGCCTGTCGCCCATGCGGCGGCTTCTGTATGTGCGCCTGCCGCAGATCCGCCCGTATTTTCTCTCCGGGTGCAGCGTGGCACTGGGGCTGTGCTGGAAGTCCGGCATTGCCGCAGAGCTGATCGGTCAGCCCGTTGGCTCTGTTGGCAACCGCCTGTATCTCTCCAAGATCTATCTGGAGACGGCAGACCTCTTCTGCTGGACATTGCTTGTTGTGCTGATCAGTTTTCTGTTTGAAAAAGCCGTTGTGCGCGGACTTTCCGCATTGTTTGACAGATGGGAGAAGGTACGATGATCGAATGCCGCGGTATCTCTAAATCGTTTGAAGAAAAAAGGGTGCTCTCCGATTTTTCCTGTTCGATCCCCGACGGAGAGGTCACCCTGCTGATGGGTCCTTCCGGCAGCGGTAAAACCACCCTGCTCTCCCTCCTTTTGAGGGAGCTGACACCCGACAGCGGCACTATTTCCGGAATGCCCGCGCGGGTGGGGGTGGCCTTCCAGCAGGATCTGCTCTGTCCCCGCCTGTCGGTTGCAGACAACCTGCGACTGGTACTGGGCAAAGCGGCACAGGCAGACCTGCTTTCCGCTTTGGCGGAATTGGGGCTGGAGCAGGATGCCGACACCCGTGCCGCCGATCTTTCGGGCGGGATGGCGCGGCGGGTGTCTCTTGCGCGGGCGGTGCTGTTTGACGCGCCGCTGTTGCTGCTGGATGAGCCCTTCCGCGGACTGGACGAAAAAAACCGCGACCGTGCCGTGGCCTTTATCCTCGCCCACCGGAAAGGGCGCACCCTGCTGTGCGTCACGCACGACCCGGAAGACAAAGAGCGGCTGGGGGCATCCGGCGTGATCTGCCTTTCTCCCCTCTCGCCCGACCGGGAGGCAGTCGAGGACTGAAACCTGCGGGCAATACAAGGGGTTGCCGAAGACGGTAGATGACAAATGAAAGAATGTTTGGGTGAAAAATGTCGATAGGTTTACGGTAGGGCGGGGGCTTGCTCCCGCCGCAAAAAAGCAACAGACAATCATTTCGCTTCGTCTTGCCAATTTGTATCAAATTGTGCATGTCAGATAACGAAAACGGCGGAAGCAAGCCCCTGCCCTACCAAACGATCAGATATGTGTTGCCCCTTGCTTTTTGCGGTGCAATTTGCTATACTGGTGACAAATGATGAGAAGACGGAGGCCAGCCATGGAGGCAAGTATTTCGGTTGCGCCGGCAGAGGCCGAGCGGTTTGCCCGCATTTGCCGTGGCATTGTCATGCACGGGCGCAGAGAAGCCGGCATCGGCACCCTGTCTGAGCGCACCATGCACGCCGCCGTCAAGTGTTTTCTGTCAGATGACCCAGCCACCCAGGAGGTTTCTTTTGCCCCCTATGTGGCTGACATCATGCAGACGGACGGTCACATTTTTGAGATTCAAACGCAGGGGTTTTGGCGACTGAAAGGAAAATTGGATCTGTTTTTGCGAACAAACGATGTCACCGTCGTCTATCCCTATCCCCTCGTCAGATACACCGTGACCCTCTCATCTGACGGGCAGGTGCTGACAGAACGCCGCAAAAGTACTCGACCCGGGCGGGTGCTTGCGGTATTTGAAGAGCTGTATCGCATCAAGCCCTTTCTGCTCCATCCGCGCCTGAAAGTGCGATTGCTTTTTATGGAGGTGACGGACTACCGCATGCAGCAGGCACCCGCCCCCCGCAAGCGCGGGCGCGGCAGCACGCGCGTGGAACGCATGCCGGCGGCCCTGCTGGGGGACATCTCACCCACCTGCCCAGCCGACTGGGCGGCACTTTTGCCCGGGGGACTGCCGCATACCTTTTCGAGTGCCGAGGTGGCCGCGGCAGCGCGGGTGCGCCGCCCCTACGCCCAGACGGCGCTGAATGTGCTGGCCGATCTGGGCGCGGTGACAGCTGTGGGCAAACAAGGCAATACGATTTTGTACCAAAGGACGGATTCGGCCGGGGACTGTTGCCAAAGCATCTGACGGTGTGCAGGCAACAGTCCTCTTTTTTTCTTTCCAAACATCTTTCTTATTGCAACGCGGCCGCATCTGTGTTATAATCTCCGCCCATAGCTGTATGCCTCCGCCCCCGGGCCCCGTGTGATTTTGCATTTGTGT
>CAMGGT010000093.1 GCA_946055715.1 uncultured Clostridia bacterium
CCTGTCGGAGAAACCAAAGCTTCATGCGCCATGTGTGCGGTACTGCGCATGCCCCGAAAGCAACGGAGCCGTGCGCCGGCCGCTAAAAGGAGACAAAACAATGCAAAATGAACAAAGCATACACGAAAAAGCGCGGGACATCCCCGTGCGCGGCAACTATGATGTGGTTGTCTGCGGCGGCGGCATCGCCGGCATCGCGGCGGCCCTCGCGGCGGCGCGGCAGGGCGTGCGCGTGGCCCTGGTAGAACGGGAGTATCTTCTCGGCGGACTGGCCACACTCGGACTGATCACCGTTTATCTGCCGCTGTGTGACGGGCGCGGTCGGCAATGCTCCTTCGGCATTGCCGAAGAGCTGTTGCGCCTGTCTGTTCTGCACGGGGCAGAAGCGCCGTTGCCCCGCGGCTGGATGACCGACACCGACGACGAGGCCGCCAGATGCAAAAACCGCTTCAGCGTCAGGTTCAACCCCTCTGTTTTTGCCATTCTGGCAGAACAGGTCCTGCGACAGGCAGGGGTGGAACTGCTGTACGGTCTGGCGGTGGTGGGCGGCCGACGCTCCGGCAAAAAGCTGACGCACATCCTCTGCGAAGGGCGGGACGGTCGCTTTGCCCTGGCCTGCGGCTCCGCCGTGGATGCCACGGGCGATGCCGTACTCTGCCGCCTGCTGGGCATGACCTGCGCCACCTATGCCTACAAAAATACCCTGCCCTCCTGGTATTACTATCAGCAGGGCAGCACCTGCCGCCTGCAAATGCTCGGCTATGCCGAAAACCCCAATATTTCCCTCTCCGAGAGTGAGGGCAACCCTGCGGTGGACCCCACAAAACCCCACTACACGGGGCTTGACACCTTTGAAGTCAGCCGCATGACCTGCGATGCGCACGACCAGTTGATCTCTCACTTCCTCGCCCGTGGCGACCTTGCCCCGGACTATGCGCTCACCTCCATCGCCACCGTGCCGCAGCTGCGCATGACGGCGCGCCTGTGCGGACAGCAAACGCTGGATGTAAGCGATGCCCACCGCGAAATGAAAGACAGTGTGGGCATGATGTCCGACTGGCGGCAGGCCGGACCTGTGTATGAAGTGCCGTTTGGCTGCCTGTGGTCGGAAGAGATGGTCAACCTGGCCGTGGCCGGCCGCATGATCTCCGCCACCGATAAGATGTGGGACCTTTCCCGCGTTATCCCCGCCTGCGCCGTCACCGGGCAGGCCGCCGGCACGGCCTGTGCCCTCAGCCGGAATTTTGCCACCCTGTCTGTTTCCCGCCTGCAAAAAACCCTGCGCCAAAGCGGCGTAGTATTATACGAAAAGGAACTGTAAAAATGAAAAAATCCGTTGCTCGCATCATGCTCCTGTTGCTCTCCGTTGCCCTGTTGTCTGTTTTTCTGTGCAGCTGTCAGACAGGCGAGTATACCGTCACCCTGCAGATCGAGGGCTACGGCGACATTGTCATCCGCCCCGACCGCAAGGTAGCACCCATCACCGTAGACAATTTTATCTCCCTGGCCAAAAGAGGCTTTTATGACGGGCTGACCTTTCACCGCATTGCCGACCTGACCGGAAAAGGCGGCGTGATCATCCAAGGCGGCGACCCCAAAGGGGACGGCTCCGGCAATTCTTCCTCTACGATTACAGGTGAGTTTTCTGCCAACGGCATCAAAAACCCTCTTTCTCATGTGCGCGGCACCGTCTCCATGGCGCGCAGCACCGACTATGACTCCGCCTCCTGCCAGTTCTTCATCTGCGCGGGCGACTGCTCTTTCCTTGACGGCAACTATGCCGCCTTCGGCACGGTCATCGAGGGCATGGATGTGGTGGACAAGCTCGCCGCCGTCGAGACCAATACCAGCAACAAGCCGCTGACCCCCGTGGTCATCAAAAAAGCCACTGTCAAAGTTGTCCCCGCCTGCGCCGTCACCGGGCAGGCCGACGGCACGGCCTGTGCCCTCAGCCGGAATTTTGCCACCCTGTCTGTTTCCCGCCTGCAAAAAACCCTGCGCCAAAGCGGCGTAGTATTATACGAAAAGGAACTGTAAAAATGAAAAAATCCGTTGCTCGCATCATGCTCCTGTTGCTCTCCGTTGCCCTGTTGTCTGTTTTTCTGTGCAGCTGTCAGACAGGCGAGTATACCGTCACCCTGCAGATCGAGGGCTACGGCGACATTGTCATCCGCCCCGACCGCAAGGTAGCACCCATCACCGTAGACAATTTTATCTCCCTGGCCAAAAGAGGCTTTTATGACGGGCTGACCTTTCACCGCATTGCCGACCTGACCGGAAAAGGCGGCGTGATCATCCAAGGCGGCGACCCCAAAGGGGACGGCTCCGGCAATTCTTCCTCTACGATTACAGGTGAGTTTTCTGCCAACGGCATCAAAAACCCTCTTTCTCATGTGCGCGGCACCGTCTCCATGGCGCGCAGCACCGACTATGACTCCGCCTCCTGCCAGTTCTTCATCTGCGCGGGCGACTGCTCTTTCCTTGACGGCAACTATGCCGCCTTCGGCACGGTCATCGAGGGCATGGATGTGGTGGACAAGCTCGCCGCCGTCGAGACCAATACCAGCAGCAAGCCGCTGACCCCCGTGGTCATCAAAAAAGCCACTGTCAAAGGCATGGGCTACCCCGCCCGCTTCGGCATTGCGCTTGGCGCCACCGCCGTTCTGGTCGTCGGATATGTGCTGGTATATCGCCTGCTTGTCAAGCCCGCAATGGAGGCCGCCATTGCCGCCACCATCGGCACCGACAAGCGCAGCCGCGCCAAACTGGAAAAGAGTGCCTCTGCCCTCTCTTCCCTGCTCTACCTGCATGCCAAGGATATGATAGGCGCGCAGACCCACCGCTGGTTTATGCTGTTTACCTACGGTTGCCTGCTGCTTCTGCCGCTTGTGTGGGTGTGCTGCTATGCCTTCTATTTCTACACATGGATCCCCACCGCCGTCATCCTGCTGGCAACGGCGGCCTGCGCCCTGCTCTTTGCCCGTGAGGTCAAAGAAAAGCAAGTCAAGGCATAAGCGCTGTTTGTCTGTAAGGGCAGAGACCCCCCACCGGGGGAATCGCACTTGTCCGCCCGCCTGTTCATTGAACGGATCATACGCGAACCGGGAAGATCATGCTTGAAGGCGATCCGTAAGACCAAACGGACACGGGCAAACGATGGGCATCGCGCCCCCTGCCGCACGCGCACCCTTTTCATGGTGCGACCTTCAAAGGCAAGCCCCCGACGGATTCCGCACGGAATCCGTCGGGGGCTTTTTCCATTTGTGCATCACGGGCATTACCACCGGCGCATATTCTTCTCGAATTTCTTCGTATAGGCCTGCTTTAACTCTTCTGCAGGAATGCCGAAGCACAGCAGCACATCGTTATAGTACATCAACACATCCGCCAGCTCTTCCACAAGGTCTGCCCGGACGGCGGCATCCTCTGTGACTTTTCTGTCGCCGTTTTTTTTTGACAATGTCGATCACCTCGCCGACCTCGCCGATCATCCAGAGCAATTTGTGCTTGCCCGCCTCGGGCGAGATCTTCTCCCATTTGTCTTTGTATTTTTCTTGCAGGGTCTTCTGCATCTGCTGCATTTCGCCGATGCTGAAATCATCCGTCATGACCTTTTGCCATCCTTTGTCTGATGTTCTGTTTTTCTCCGCTTCCCGTCGGCGGGACGAACGCCGTGCAACCGCCAAAACCGCCCACCGCCGATGCGGCGTGTGCGCCCCCGGCTTACAGGGCCAGCAGATGGTTGCGGACGCGGGTCTCCAGCATGTCCATGGCGACAAGATTGTGCCCGCCCTCCGGGATGATGATGTCGGCATATTTTTTGCTGGGTTCCACATAGGCCTCATGCATGGGTTTGACCGTGCGGATGTACTGCTCGATGACCGAATCCAGCGTGCGCTTGCGCTCGTTGACATCCCGTGTGATGCGGCGCAGGATGCGCACATCCGCGTCTGCGTCCACAAAGATCTTGATGTCCATCATGTCCCGCAGTTGCTTCTCCGCCAGCACCAGAATGCCGTCCACCAGCACGACCGGGGCGGGTTCCACCCGGCGGGTGACCTCCGCACGGTTGTGGTTGCCATAGTCATAGGTGGGGCAGTCCACGGCCTGCCCGTCGCGCAGGCGGCGAAGGTGCGCGGCCATGAGGTCGGTTTCAAAGGCGTCGGGGCAGTCATAGTTCTGGCGGGCGCGTTCTTCATAGGTCTTGTCGTTGTGCGCTTTATAGTAGTCGTCATGGCGCATCATGGCCACACGCCCCTCAAAGCGGCGGCAGATGATGTCGGCAATGGTGGATTTGCCGCTGCCGGAGCCGCCGGCAATGCCGATGATGAGTGTTTTTTGCATGTGTGTCGCTCCTCTTCTGTTTTGGATGCCGCAAGCCGGGATCAGGCCAACAGGTTCGCGGTGGAAAAGGCAAGGGCGCGCCCGAGATCGGCTGTGTTCAACTCAACCTGAAAGCCCACCCGACCCGCGCTGAAGGTCACGGTGGAAAGGTCCATGACCGCCGCCTCAAAGATGACCGGGTAGGGCTTCTTCATGCCAATGGGCGAACAGCCGCCGTGGACATACCCCGTGTTGGGTAGCAGCTCTTTGCTCTTCAGCATCTCCACCGACTTTTCGGAGACGGCACGGGCGGCCTTTTTGAGGTCCAGCTCTCCGTCCACCGGAATGTCAAATACATACAGCCGCCCGGATGCCCCGCGCGTCACCAGCGTTTTATACACAGCGGCACACGGCTTTTGCAGACAGGCGGCGATCTCTGTGCCCCCGGGTGCCGCGCCGTCTGCATGCAATGGGTATGCATGCGGTGTGTAGGCGATCTTCTTTTGGTCGAGAATGCGCATGACATTGGTCTTTTCCATATTCGGTTCTCCCACTGACAGTTCACCGCCTATTATACACGCTTTTTTGCCCGAATACAAGAGAAAACAACCGCACGGGAGGCCTTTTTGCGCGAGACGGCCTTTATGCGGGGAAGGCCTATGCCGGAGGGACGATGTGAAAATGACGATGCAGGGGAGGGGCTGTCGCAGTAAGAACCCTTGCATTTTCTTGCTATTTTGCCACTTTCTCTGTCATTTACAGTTGCCAAAGAATGTTCTC
>CAMGGT010000094.1 GCA_946055715.1 uncultured Clostridia bacterium
ATTGACATTATATAGTATATGTGGTACAATGCTCTCACTATTGATTATTCTCCGATTGGATCCCGACCGCGTCTGCTTCGGGCACGACTGACCGGACGCGCCGCCCCGACAACCGAACATATTGCCGCTCGGCGTGCGTCCGCAACGATAAGTCCCTGCCGCGAAGGGCGCGGCACAGGACGGGCACCGCGATCCCCGCATGGCGGGGAAACCGGCGGTGGCCTCAATTCAAAACCAAGGATGGCATCATGAACGAATCACAAAACACCGAACAGGTGCAGTTCTCCCTTGGGGAGGTGTTCCGCGTCTTTCTCAAAAGATGGTGGATTATGCTGCTGTGCGTCATCATCGGTGCCGGCGGGGCTTTTCTGTATGCCTATCTGCCGGAGCCGAAGTATGAGTCGAAAGTGCAGATATATGTCAACAACCGCAACAACATCTCGGTGGATGTCAGCGGGCTGACAACCGGCGACCTTTCGGCTTCCAAAAGTCTGTCGGATCTCTACATTCTCATTCTCAAATCCCGCGAAACGATGGAAGCGGTCATCACACAGGCCAACCTGACCTGTTCTTACGAGCAGTTGCTCAACATGATCGATGCCAAAACCTCCGGCAGTTCCCCGGTGCTCAGCATCACGGTCACCTCCGGCGACCCGGAGCAGGCGTGTCTGATCGCCAACACCATCTCCCTCATCCTGCCCGACCGCATCGACACCATCGTACAGCAGGCCTCTTCTGCCATTGTAGATCATGCGGTGGTCGCCCAAGAGGAAGTCTCCCGCCAGTATCCCAAAAAGATGATCATCGGCATGCTGCTCGGCCTGCTTTTAAGCGGCTGTGCCTGCCTTGTATATGACCTGTTCATCAACGACAAGATCCAGTCCGAAGATTGGCTTACCCAGACCTTCGGCGACGACATCCCGGTGCTGGCCGTCATCCCCGATGCAAATGACCGGCACCACGCAAAATACGGCCACTATTACGGCTCCGTCAAAACCGGTGCCTCCGGCGGAAACGGAGGGCAACCGGCATGACACCGTCCGCATTTGACAAAACACAGGAAGCAAAACTCGGCGCCGAGCTTGACTTTGCCGTCACCGAGGCCTACAACCTCCTGCGTACCAATCTCGACTTTGCCATCCCCGCAAAGGAGGGGCAAAAGTGCGCCAAGATCATCGGTTCCACCAGCGCCTGCCCTCAGGAGGGCAAGAGCTATACCTCCGCCAACCTGGCATACGCCTTTGCCAATAACGGCGAAAAGGTGTTGCTGGTGGACGCAGACATGCGCCGCCCTACTCTGGCCATCAAACTGGGGCTGCCCATTGCCCCCGGCCTTTCCAATCTGCTGGCAGGTCATACGGGCGATGTGATACACCCCGGCGTGTTGCATGAAAACCTGTCGGTGCTGACTGCGGGCAACACCCCGCCTAATCCCTCCGAGCTTCTCGGTTCCTCCCGGATGCAGCACCTGCTGGACACCCTCGCGGCCGACTATGATGTCATCATCATCGACCTGCCGCCCGTCAACTCGGTGCCCGACCCCATCGTTGTCTCCCGCTATACAGACGGCATCATTCTCATTGTCAAGCACGGCATCTCCCGCCGCAAGGAAGTGCTGGCGGCCGTGCGGGCGCTTCGCTTTGCCAAGGCGCATGTGCTGGGCACGGTCTACAACGGCTATACAAACGGCGGATATCACTACTATCATCACTATTATGATTCCGCCTCCGATACCAAGGGGAGCCACAACTGATTTTCTTTTGTTTTCCATAAGCCGGGCCCGAAAGGGTGGCGGCCAATATAAACACTTAAAGTGAGGTTATTTGTATGAAAAAGACACTCGTAGCCATCCTTGCCATCAGCATGCTGATGGTCCTCTGCCTGCCTGTGATGGCAGCATCTTCTTTTACCGCCAGTGCCGAGAACAAGAACGCCCCCGACGTCACGGAAGCCACACAGAACGGAACCCCCGTCAACACCGTCACCGTCGCATACAGCGACAAAGCGGCCGTTTCTTCCGATGTGCAGACCAACCTGAACGGTGCCTACACCTCCCTCAAGAACGGCGACCTGGATGAAAAGGTCGGCGGCACTGTGTCCTGCGACAACATCTTCTATGTGCAGAGCGAAGCCAATGTCAATGCCACCAAACCCCTCAATGTGACCCTGGCCACCTCCTACAAAGAAAAGCCCACCGTTGCCGTCTATGACGCACAGGGCAACTGGACCGTGCTGCCCGCAGAGGATGTTACCCTCAATGACGGCGGCACCCTGACGCTGAAGCTCACCAAGCTGGGCACCGTGGCGCTGATGAGCGTTACCCCCACCCCCTATGAAGCTCCCTCCAAGACCGGCTATGTGATCCTGTGGGTGTGCGTTGGCGCGCTGTATGCGGCCTTCATCGTTTGCTTCGTCGTGCTGTATACCCAGAGACGCAAGCAGAAATAATGCCGCATAACTGAATAGACCTGTAACAGTGAATGTCTGCTTCTCCCATGGGGCGGGCATTCACTGTTTCCAAATATGGCCTTTTTTGGAGAAAACCATGTCACAACAAGCGAAAAAATGCCTGCTGGTCGTCGCCGCCTTTGCGCTGGCGATCTGTTTGTTCACAGGGCTTGCCCTGGTATTTGAGCGGGTGCTTACCCACAGGACCGGTGCCGATGACTCTGCCCTCAAGCATGCCTTGCAGCAAAGCACCATCACCATCGACGGCATTGACTACCAACCGAAGAATGTGACGACCTACCTGATCATCGGTCTGGACTCGGACGGAAAACTGGAGAGCAGCGGCTCCTTCAACAACGAGGTGCAGGCCGACTTTCTGATGCTGATGATCGTCGACCCGCAGACCGAGACCTGGCAGATGCTACAGCTCAACCGCGACACCATGACCCCCATCAAGATCCCGGACATTGCCTACCGTGGGCCCGGAAGGACCGAGATCCACCAACTTGCCCTGTCTCACACATTCGGTGACGGAACCGAGCAAAGTTGCCGCCTGACGGAGGATGCCGTCTCCAATCTGCTGTATGGGGTGAAGATCGACCGCTATTTTGCCCTGACCATGGGCGCCATCCCCCATCTGACGGATGTCACCGGCCCGCTGACGGTCACGGTCCCCGACGACATGACGGCCATACGCCCCGACTGGGCGGCGGGTGCCACCGTAACCCTTGAGGGAGAGGAGGCGCGCCTGTTCGTGCAGTCACGCGGCGCTCTGGAAGACAGCACCAACCTTGCCCGCATGCAACGCCAGCGCATTTTTGTGGAGGCGCTTGTGGAGGCAATGGCTTCGTCATTTGCAGACAAGACCGAAACGGAAATGTACAGCGCTTACAAGACCTTTATGGACTATACCTGCACAGATTCTCCCGTGGTGGACACGCTGTCTCTGTTCAGAACCGTGCAGCAATATGAGTACACCGGCACCAGCGTCCCCGACGGCACCACCGAGGTCGGCACTCACGCCGACAAGCCGGCCATGGAGTTCTATGTGGACGAAAGCCACCTGAAGTCGCTTGTCATCTCTCTTTTGCTGACCGAACCGAATTGATTGCTCCGGACAAAGCGGCCGCCTCCCCCGCGCTGCCGCTTTGTTTGCTTTCTGCTCTTTTGCGGGGATATTGCCGCAAACCGTTTTCTGCCCGCTTTTTTTAGGATAATTTCTTCTGCCTCCCCGATTCGACACAATCTGCGTTCATGCGCAGGGTATAATGGGGCCGAATACCACAATAAAGAGGCAATCGTATGGCAGAAAACAAAGGACCGAACCGTCCCTCGGGTCGTTATGGAACAGACGAACTCTACCGCTTTTTGCTGTGGACATGCATACTGCTTGCTCTTTTGCGCCTTCCCTTCGGCCGATCGCCATTCGGCTACATACTGCTGGGAATCGTCATTTTGTGCGCGGGATATGCGTTTTACCGTTCTCTGTCCCGCAATGTGGCCGCGCGCCGCGCGGAAAACCGCCTGTTTTTGCGCATCCGGGGCAACATCGGCCGCTTTTTGCGCCTGCAATATCGCCGCCTCCGCGACCGCGGAGAATGGGTCTACCGCGTCTGCCCGGAATGCCATGCCGTCATCCGTATGCGGCGGCGACCGGGTGAATATGTGCTGACCTGCCCCCGCTGTGGGGAACGGTTTGAGATTCACATCCGCTGATCTGCCCCCGGAAGGGAAGGACGCACATCATGTTTCGAAAAGGAAAGAAAAATGCCCGACACACAAAAAGAAATTGAAAGAAAATATCTGATTTTTCGCCCCGACCCCTCCTATTTGAATATGCAGAAGGGGGTAAAGCGCTATGAGATCGAGCAGATCTATCTGCGCTCCGACGCAAAAGTCAGCCGCCGCATCCGCCAAAAAACAGACGGTATACGCACCGTCTGCACCTACACGGAAAAGGTGAGGATCAGCCCCCTGGTTCGCCTGGAAGACGAGCGCACCGTCTCAGAAGAGGCGTATGCCCGCCTGCGCGATCAGGCCGACCCTGCCTGCGAGGTGTTGCACAAGGTGCGGTATGTGATCCCCCACGAGGGGCGGCAGTGCGAGATCGATCTGTTTCCCTTCTGGGAAAAGCAGGCCATCCTGGAGATCGAATGCGAAAGCGAAGAAGCCGCCGCCCACCTGACCCTCCCCGCCTTTGTGCGCCTGATCCGCGATGTCACAAACGAACCGGACTATACAAGCCATTCTCTGGCGCACCCCGCCTGCCCCGCAAGACGGGAACCGAAAACCGTATAAGCCAAGGGGCTGTTGCAAATGCGTTTTGCATCTGCAACAGCCCCATTTTTATTTTTGTGGGGGCGGCCTTTTTGAAAAAAGGCCCTCCCCCACGCCCCCTCTCAAAAACTTCTCGTGAAGAAGAAAAATGCCTGTGGCAATTTTCTTCGACAAAAGCGAAGAAGAACCGCAGAGCAATACCTTCGGTTTCCTCTACTGCAAGCCAAAACCTTCTCACTTCTTCACTCTTCACTACTACCTTTTACTTGGGGCTGTTGCGACCGCAGCAGCCCCTTTTCCCCCTCTCAAAAACTTTTCGTGAAGAAGAAAAATGCCTGTGGCAATTTTCTTCGACAAAAGCGAAGAAGAAC
>CAMGGT010000095.1 GCA_946055715.1 uncultured Clostridia bacterium
GGCGCGGAACACATGCCCCTCGCCAAACAACTCTTCTGTGTATTTGTGCACCTGTCCCTGCACATCCCCGGAAAAGTTAAGATCGATATCGGGGGATTTGTCGCCCTTAAATCCCAGAAAGGTCTCGAAGGGGATGTCGTGACCGTCGTTGATCATCTGTGTGTTGCAACGGGGGCAGTTTTTGTCGGGCATATCAAAGCCCGAACCGACCGACCCGTCGGTGAAAAACTCGCTGTGTTTGCAGTTTGGGCAGCGGTAATGCGGCGGCAGGGGGTTGACCTCCGAAATGCCGGCCATGGAGGCCACAAAGGAAGAGCCGACAGAGCCGCGCGAGCCAACGCTGTACCCCAGACTTTCGCTGTAGGAGACAAGCCGCTCGGCGATCATGTACAATACGGCAAAGCCGTGACTGATAATGGAGTCCAGTTCTTTGTCCAGCCGCTTCTGTACCAGCTCCGGCAAGGGGTCGCCATACCACTCATGGGCGCGGCGATAGCACTTTTCTTTCAGCTCCTCGTCCGCACCGGGGATGGTGGGAGAGTAGGTCCCGTCCGGGATGGGGAGAATGTCGTCGATCATGTCGGCGATGCGGTTGGTGTTGCGCACCACCACATCATAGGCATCCTCTTCGCCCAGATAGGCAAATTCGTCCAGCATTTCGTCTGTGGTGCGGAAGTAGATGCCGGTGTCTCTGTCGCCGTCGCTCATCTTCATGCCGCGCAGAAGGATCTTGCGCAGTTGCTCTTCATCCTTGCGCAAAAAGTGTGCGTCGCAGGTGGCCACAACGGGCTTGCCCAGCTTTTTGCCCAGCGCGAGAATGCGGCGGTTGATGTCACGCAGGGCCTCTTCGTCCGCCACCTTCTGCTCGTCCACCAGAAACATATTGTTGCACAGCGGCTGAATTTCCAGATAATCATAAAAGGAGGCGATCTCTTCGATGTCTGCCTCGCCCATGTTGTCAAGCAGTGCCCGGTAGAGTTCGCCTGCCTCGCAGGCAGAACCGACCAGCAAGCCGTCGCGGTAACGCTCCAGCAAGCTTTTAGGAATGCGGGGAAACCGCTTATAGTAGGTGAGATAACTCTCGG
Source organism: uncultured Clostridia bacterium (assembly GCA_946055715.1). Lineage (GTDB taxonomy): Bacteria > Bacillota > Clostridia > Oscillospirales > CAG-272 > UBA1740. Next base: position 1,086 of record CAMGGT010000095.1, read on the forward strand.
ACACCAGCTTGTACAGATTTTTCAGCCCCGTCTGGTTGCGGGCGAACAGGATCATGTGGTAGGTCTTGAGTTTGAGGGGGTCTGCCTTTTCGCTCATGGCCTCATTCAAAGCGGAAAAATCCAGAACGCCCTCTGCGCGCAGGCGTTCCTGCATTTTAAAGAAGATCAGCGCCAGCATGGTGGCATCGTCAGAAGCGCGGTGGTGATGAAAGTCCCCAAGGCCATAATGCTCGGCGATGATGTCCAGCTTGTGTTTTGAAAGTTCAGGGTTGACATAGCGCGACAGGGCAAAGGTATCAAGGTAGGTGGGGGTAAAGGGAATGCCCAGCTCCTCGGCGGCGGCACGCACAAAGCCCACATCAAAATTGGCGTTGTGGGCGATGAGCATCCTGCCACCCGCATAGGCAAGAAACTGCGGCAACACCACCGAGATGTCGGGAGCGTCGGTCACCATTTCGTCTGTGATGGAAGTCAATTCCGTGATCTTCTGCGGGATGGGCATGCCCGGGTTGACGAACATATCGAAGCTGTCCAGTACTTCCCCGCCCTTGATCCTGACGGCGCCGATCTCGATGATGCGGTCGCGTTTGGCAGAAAGACCGGTCGTTTCCAAGTCGAAAACGACCATTTCATCGTCAAACCCCGGCAAATTTTGTCCAAAAATGGCACGGGCATCATCATTGACAAAGTATGCCTCCATCCCATAGAGAATCTTGACGGATGATTTTGCACTGCGTTTGGCCTTGAGAATTTCGGGGAAGGTCTGCACATTTCCATGGTCGGTGATGGCCACGGCCTTGTGCCCCCACCTTTCGGCGCAGGCCAGCAACTCATCCGGGCGGATGAGGGCATCCATGGTGCTCATGACGGTGTGCAGGTGCAGTTCCACCCGTTTTTCGGGGGCGGTGTCCATGCGTTCCGTGCGGTCGATTTTGGCGATGGCGCGTGCCTGCAAGACAAGCTCTCCGTCAAAACGGTCGATGACGATGCGCCCCTGCACCGCCAGATGCTCGCCGACACCGACAGACTTATACCAGTCGACCTCGTCCGGCGCACCCGTGGCTTTGATGAAGATGGAGGAAGCGGCATCTGTCAGGCCGATATGAACCGTGACACGGTCGCCCGAGCGGTTCTCTTTGGTCTGCACCGAAAAAACGGTGCCCAGCACCACGGCGTTGGTCTTTGCATTGGCGATCTGGCCGATGGCGGTGGGTTCCGAGATGGTAAACGGGTCGCCCATGACCATGCGAGGGCTGTCTGTTTCATAAATGAAGTCGCCGCACTCAAAGGTGGTGGCGTCCCGCATGACATAATGCAGGCGGCTGTCTGTCAGGCCGCTGACCCTGGGCAGGTCGGGTGCTTCCGGCTCAACCGTGATCCTTTGTTCACGCTCGTGCGCGGCCGCCCCTCTTGCGGCGGCCTCTATGGCCATCCTGTCATATTCGGCTTCCATTTTATGTACCGCTTCCATGCGGCGCGCGGTCTGCTCTTCGGCGTCGCGGCTCTGCACGACCGAGACCTTGCGCTGTATGCCGAAGCGGGAGAAGATGATGCCGGCAAGCAGGCGCTCGGTGTCTGCGCCCTTGACCACATCCACGCCGGAGGCCAGAAACGGGATTTCCACCGTGACGGTGGTACCGTCGTCACTGTAGTGCGCACGGTCAAAAAAGCCGGGGGTCGCCGCCCCCACATGCACCGCTTCCACAGCGATGTCGGGCATCTGGTCGCAGGAAAAAGTTTGAGGCGGGTAGTGCGGAAAAATGCGGAAGGAGATCAACCCATAAAAGGTGAGGCAGTCCTGCTCGATGCGGTAGAGCTTGTCCTGATCTACGGGTTCGTCGAAGGTGAGCTGCACTTCCACGCGCTTCTGGTCACCGCGCACATAGCGGATGGCGCAATCTCTGCCTTTTTCCAAGAGAGCGCGCTTGTCCGGGGTGGGGGCATAGCGGCGGAAAACATCAAAAAATCCTTTGCTCTGCTCCATCAGCCGTTTCCTTCCTTTTCCGCTTTCATACGGTCAGCCATGCGGTGCAACTCTGCCAGCAGAATGTCAATGATCTGCCCGTCGGGATATTTGCCGACGATCTCGCCGTGCCTAAACAGCAGGGCTTCGCCCACGCCGCCCGCAATGCCGATGTCGGCCTCCCGTGCCTCGCCCGGGCCGTTGACCGCGCACCCCATCAGCGCAACGGTGACGGGCAGGTCTGTCAGCCCCTCTTGCGCGGCACGGCGTTCAAAGGTTTCTACCAAAGAAATGAGGTTGATCTTCGTACGCCCACAGGTGGGGCAGGAGACGATGTTCATGGCCGGCCGCCCAAGTCCGAGGGCGGACAGGATGGCGCGCCCGGCCCTGACCTCCTCTGTCGGGTCTGCCGTGAGGGAGACGCGGATGGTGTCGCCGATGCCCTCGGAGAGCAACGCGCCGATGCCCACCGCCCCCTTGACCGTGCCGGCAAAAGACGAGCCGGCCTCTGTCACGCCCAGGTGCAGCGGGTGATCTGTCATCTGCGAAAGCAAGCGGTTGGTCTCGATCATGGACGGCACGGACGAGGACTTGACCGACACCACAATGTCAAAAAAATCCATCGATTCCAGCAGGCGTACATGTCCCATGGCACTCTCCGCCAAGGCCTGTGGGGTGGGAGAACCGAACTTTTGCAGGAGGGGTTTTTCAAGAGAACCCGAATTTACGCCCACGCGGATGGGTGCGCCTTTGGCACGGCAGGCATCCACCACGGCCTTCACGCGGTCGCGGTCGCCGATGTTGCCGGGGTTGATGCGGATCTTGTCTGCCCCGGCCGCCAGCGCTTCCAGCGCGAGCTTGTAGTCAAAATGAATGTCGGCTACCAGCGGGGCGGTGACCCCCTGTTCTTTGAGAAAAGCAAAGACCGGCGCCGCCTCTTTGTCAGGCACCGCCAGCCGGATGATATCGCAACCCGCGCTTTCCAAAGCCCTTACCTGTCCCAGCACCGCGGTGCGGTCGTGGGGGTCGGCTGTGGTCATGGACTGTACGGAAATGGGGGCGTTGCCACCAATGGCAACGCGCCCCAATTGAACGGCGCGGGTGATCTTTCGTTTGGATGCGTTTGGCATGATACGGTCCTTTCGGAATACACATTCAGAACAGTTTGAAAATATCCTTGAAGGTCACGATCAACATCAGCCCCATCAACAGCACCAGCCCCACCGTGTCGATGACGGCGGTGACCTTCGGCGGGATCTTTTTGCGGGAGATCATCTCTGCCAGATTGACAAAGATGTGCCCGCCGTCCAATGCCGGAAGCGGAAACAGGTTGCAGATGCCGAGGTTGATGGTGATAACGGCGGTGATATAGGCCAAGCTTTCCAGCCCGCTCTTTGCCGCATCGGTGATGACCTGTGCCGTGCCGACCGGCCCGGAGACGGCATCCAGAGAATACCGCCCGCGGATGAGGTCAAAGAAGGATTCCCAGACCATGCGGACAATATAAATCGACTTATAGAAGGTGTGCTTGGCAATGATGCCGAAGCTCCTTTCCTGTTCGGCATACACGCGGAAGTCTGCGTCTCCGAGGATCTGCCCGGAGGCCTCTGCCGTGGGGAACTGAATGGTCAGCCAAAGCTCCTCGCCGTCCCGCAGGACCCGAAGCTCCACGGGCTTGTCGCCCTCTCGCATGATGTCATAGAGCATCTGATCGGCAATGTGAACACGGTGGCCGTTGACCGCCAGCACTTCATCGCCCGGGCGAAGCCCCTGCGCATAGGAGGAAGTGGGGGCATCCCGGTCTGCAAAGTCGGCTATGACGGTGGAGCCCAGCCGCACCCCCTCCGAAGAGAAGGCGGCCGCACAGGTGAGGATGACCATCAAAAGGAAGCCGAGCAACAGGTTCATCAGCGCGCCCGCGGCATTGACAATAAGCTTTTGCCAGGTAGGGCAGGCGGCAAGAGAGCCCTCCATGATGTCGTCTTCTCCCTCGCCCTCTGCATCATTAAAGAGTTCGGGATGAGCTTCTCTGTCTGCCTTG
>CAMGGT010000096.1 GCA_946055715.1 uncultured Clostridia bacterium
TGATGTTGATGCCGTCATAGCGGATCTTGCCGTCGGCAATGTCATAGAAGCGGTTGATGAGGTTGGTGATGGTGGTCTTGCCTGCACCGGTGGCGCCCACAAAGGCCACCTTCTGGCCCGGCTCGGCATATACGCTGACATCGTGCAGAACGGGCTTGCCCTCCTCATAGGCAAAGTCGACCTCCGTCATGCGCACATCCCCCCGCAGGGGCGTGTAGGTCACCGTGCCCTCCTCGCGGTGGGGGTGACGCCATGCCCACTTTCCGGTATGCTCTTCTGTTTCGATGATGCGGCCGTCTGCATCCTGCCGTACATTGACAAGCGTGACATAGCCCTCGTCTTCTTCGGGTTGTTCGTCCATCAGAGAGAAGAGCCGCTCGGCACCCGCCGCGCCCATGACCACAGAGTTGATCTGCTGGGACAACTGGTTGATGTTGCCGGTGAACTGCTTGGTCATATTGAGAAATGCCACAAGCAGACTGATGTCAAACGCCATGCCGGACAGAGAGAAGTTGTGGCTGCCAAGACCGGAGGAGATAAACAGCCCGCCCAGCAACGCCACCAGCACATACAGCAGGTTGCCGATGTTGAGAATGATGGGGCCGAGGCAGTTTGCATAGGCATGCGCGCGGGCGGTGTTGTGGCAGAGCTCTTCGTTTAGGCGGTCAAATTCCCGTTCGCAGGCCGCTTCGCGCGAGAAGACCTTGATGACCTTCTGCCCGTTCATCATCTCCTGCACGAACCCTTCCGTTTTTGCAATGGAGCGTTGCTGGCGCATAAAGAAGGTGGCGGAGCCGCCGCCCACGGTCTTTGAGACCAGAAACATCAGCACCACACCGACGCACAGCACCAGCGTCATCCACACGCTGAAATACAGCATGATGAAAAACACGGTCAGCACGATGACAAGCGAGTTGATCATGGCCGGCAACGACTGGGAGATCAGTTCCCGCAGGGTGTCGATGTCGTTGGTGTAATAGCTCATGATGTCGCCGTGCTTGTGGGTGTCAAAATAGCGGATGGGCAGGTCCTGCATGCCGTCAAACAGGCGGCAGCGCAGCTTTGAGAGGTACCCCTGGGTGACAACGGCCATCAGCTGGGTATAAAGGGTAATGGCGGCGATGGACAGCACATAAAAGACCACCAGCAACGCCAGTTTGCGCAGGATGATGGGAGAGGCGGCGTTCCAGTCGCCGCTTTGGTAGTATTGCTCGATGACCGAGATGACCTGCTGGGTAAAGAGGGCGGGTATGGCCGAAGTAATGGCCGAAAACACGATGCAGGCAAGGGTGACGGGCACAAGCACAGGATAGAAGCCGAACAGCATGCGCAGGGCGCGGCCGACGGAACGGAGGTTGAGGCGGCGGGGCATTTTGGGCGCGCGGGAGGGCACTTTTTCTTGGGCGTTGGTTTTACGCTTCATCTGCTGCGGCCTCCTTTCCGGCGGCGGAACCGCTCATCTGCTGGCTGTATATCTCGCGGTAGATGTCGCAGTCGGCCAGCAGCTCGTCATGTGTGCCGCGGGCGACGATGGTTCCGTTTTCCATGATGAGGATGATGTCTGCATCCTGCACGGAGGCCACGCGCTGGGCAATGATGATCTTGGTGGTGCTGGGGATATAGGCGGCAAATCCGGCGCGGATGAGGGCATCCGTTTTGGTGTCCACCGCGCTGGTGGAATCGTCCAGAATGAGGATCTTGGGCTTTTTGAGCAAGGCGCGGGCAATGCAGATGCGCTGTTTCTGCCCACCGGAGACGTTGGTGCCTCCCTGCTCGATGTGTGTCTCATACCCCTCGGGGAAGGTGCGGATGAAGTCGTCTGCCTGTGCCAGCTTGCAGGCCTGCGCCAGCTCTTCGTCTGTGGCCTGCTCGTTGCCCCAGCGCAAGTTTTCGCTGATGGTGCCCGAAAAGAGCAGGTTCTTCTGCAGCACCATGGCAACCGCCCCGCGCAGCGTGTCCAGGTCATAGCGGCGCACATCCTCGCCGCCCACCAGCACCCGCCCGCAGGTGACATCATACAGGCGGGGGATGAGTTGCACCAGCGTGGATTTGCCGGAACCCGTCACCCCCAGAATCCCCACCGTTGCCCCGGAGGGAATGGTCAGGTCAATGTTGCCCAGGGCATCGCGTTCTGCCGTGCGGGAATATTTGAAGGAGACATTCTCAAAGACGACAGAACCGTCTTTTACCTCGGTGATCGCATTCTCGGGGGATGTGAGAACGGGGGTCTCCTGCAAGACCTCGCAGATGCGCTTGGCAGACTCGGCAGACATGGTCAGCATGACATAGATCATAGAGAGCATCATCAGCGACATGAGGATCTGCATGCCGTAGGTCAGCATGGCCGAGATCTCGCCCACATCAAGCGCTGTGCCGTGGGAGGTGATGACCATGCGGGAGCCGACCAGCAACACGAATATCATGTTGAAATACACGCAGAACTGCATGATGGGGCGCTGAAGGGCGGCCACGCGCTCTGCGTAGGTAAACTCTTTGCACAGCCCTTCGGAAGCGGCAGAAAACTTCTGCTTTTCATAGTTTTCGCGCGAAAATCCTTTGACCACGCGCATGGCGCGCACATTCTCTTCAATGGATTCGTTGAGGCGGTCATACTTCTTGAAGACCGCGCGGAAGGCAGGCAGAGCTTTGCGCGCCAGAAAAATGAGGGCAAACACCAACAGGGGCACCACGATCACAAAGGTGGTGGCCAAAGCGCCGCCCATATAGTAGGCCATGCAGATCGAAAACACCAGCATCAGAGGGGCGCGGATGGCAATGCGGATGAGCATCATGAAGGAGATCTGCACATAACTGACATCGGTGGTCAGGCGGGTGACAAGCGAGGAAGTAGAGAACTTGTCGATGTTCTCAAAGCTGTAGGCCTGGATGCCGCGGTACATATCCCCCCGCAGATTTTTGGCAAATCCGGCGGAAGCCCGGGCACTGGTGACCCCCGCGATGCCGCCGCAGAACAGCGACAACACGGCCAGGCCAACCAGCAGCAGCCCTGTGCGAACGATCTGCCCCATGTCCACCCCCGCCTTGATGCTGTCTACCAGCCGAGCGGTGATGAAGGGGATGACCGTTTCGATGACGGCCTCTCCCACAATAAAAAGCAATGTCAGGATGGTGGGCTTTTTGTACTCCCTGATGCATTGCGCAAGTCTTTTGATCATGTGTTTCCTTTCTGCGATTTTGTTGCTTTCGTTGATGCCGCAGGCGACCCCGTGGCGACAGTTACTATATATTGTACTCAATTATTTTTTAAAAAGCAAGTGCTATTTCTCCGTATGTGCCCTTTTTTGGAAAAAAACAGACAGAGAAAATCCGCGCCCCGACCGCCACTTTGACCGACAACATGCATAAAGCGGCGACCCGCGCCCCACACTATACAAAAATAACGACACGGCAAAGCCGCCTTGCGCTTTGTCCGGGATGCGGCAGAAAGGAGAAGACAGGCGTGGTAGGGGTCATTTTCAGCATTCTGGCCGGGATGGCCATGAGCATTCAGGGGGTCTTCAACACACGGCTCAGCGAAAAGATCGGCTTGTTTGAATCCAACCTGCTGGTGCAGGGGGGCGCATTTTTGCTCTCTGTTCTGGCATGGGTGATTTTGGGCAACGGGTCATTCGGCGAGCTGCGCCAGGTCAATCGGCTGTACCTGTGCGGTGGGGTACTGGGCATGATCATCACGCTGACGGTGATGCTGGGCATCAAGGGGCTGTCTCCCTCCGTTTCCATTTCCGTCATTCTCATCGCGCAGTTGACGGTGGCGGTGCTGATCGACATCTTCGGCCTGTTTGACAGCGAAAAGATCGCCCCCGCCTGGCCGCAACTGGTCGGTGCGCTGATGATGGTGGGGGGCATCATCCTCTACAAATGGAAGGTCAAATAGCCCTTTTCCGCAGTTTTTGTGTGGAGGTTGCAAACAGTACGCAAAAGCAGCCCCCCGCATTTTTATTCCACTCTCCTGCGATTCATGCCGCCTGTTTTTGTGATACTTGCCATGGCGATCGGTGTTTTTGTTTGATGCGCAAAAAACGCTTCCGACAGAACGCGGTCGCCTTTTTCTTTTTTTCGTTTTTTTCTTTTTTCGTCCTGCCCGATTTTGCCGCAATGGTGCCATTTTCCCCCCTTGCAGACAACTTATTGTAAAATGATTGACAAATTATTGCAACAATGCTATACTGTTTTTGTGCAGAAATACAAACAGACTGACAGAATTCTGCCCCGATCGCAGTTTCGCCTTTCATCCTTGCATCAAGCTCATTTTATATTTGAATGATAACCCTTTGTGCAACAGGTGTTGGAGAAGGATGAATATTCATATTCGGATAGTCGCAGAAGGAGAATTCAACATGTGGAAAGCAATAACTAATCATGATGATATACTGCAGTTTATGGAACAGGTATGCCATTTTCATGATAGTTGCATTAAAGAAATCTACTATTTAAGTGGAGCGTATGTAACCGATCACCTTTCGATGTTTCCAATAAACAATTGTCGAATACTGCGAGTCGTCATTCAGCGACAGAATAAAAAGGACGCCATGATCGAGATGGAGTTTCGCGGTTTAAAGGGTTTGAGACTGTATCCTCTTGATGAAAGTTTCACCTGCGAAATATCAGATGCAACGATGATCATGAAAGACGAAAGCATTTACTGGTGTGATTGCGGTGGCCTATCAGAATCAGACATAGATCATTATACCGGTACTATGATTTGTGCCTCAAAACTCAGATGGCGTTCTATTGAGAATCATATGGGAAAAGAAGCGTTTTACCATTCCGATGTGTAATGGCGAAAAGAACAGAATATTGCAGAACACCTCAAGGCCAATCAAGTTTGATGCAGAATTGAATTGGCTCACAAAGGCAGAATTTAAGTGAAGCCAATTCAATATAAGAATTAAGGAGATTTCGCCAACGGCCCGAAGCATTGTTTTCGGTATGGCTATCGACGATTCTCCCGAAAAATGACCGGCCATAATATTAGACCGATTTAATGTGAGGTATTGCGTATGGTTACCGGCAAAAGAAAGTTGATCTGTCTATTTCTGATCCTTGCCAT
>CAMGGT010000097.1 GCA_946055715.1 uncultured Clostridia bacterium
ACCGAGGGACAAGTACTGGTGGGGGGTGCCGATGTGCGCACCCTGTCCAAGACCGAACTGCGGCAGGCAGTGGGCTATGTGCCGCAACGGTCTGTGCTGTTTCGCGGTACCATACGCGACAATCTGTGCTGGGGCAACCCGGCTGCCGGAGATGAAGAACTGCACAAGGCCCTCGCCTGCGCACAGGCGCAGGAGATCGTTGCCGCGCGGCCGGAGGGGCTGGATGCCGAGGTGGAACAGCAGGGCCGCAACTTCTCCGGCGGGCAGAAACAGCGGTTGTGCATTGCCCGTGCACTGGTGCGAGGAGCCGACATTCTGATCCTGGACGACAGCGCCTCCGCGCTTGACTATGCCACAGACGCCGCCCTGCGCAAATCGCTTGCCGCCCTTTCGCCCAAGCCGACCGTATTTGTGGTTTCTCAGCGGGCCGCCTCTGTCATGCACGCCGACCGCATTATTGTATTGGAAGACGGTTGCGCCGTAGGCATCGGCACGCACGAGACCTTGCTTTCGGAATGCCCGGTCTACCGTGAGATCTATGATTCGCAGTTCAAAAAGGAGGCAACAGCATGAAAAAGCGCACCACACTTCGCCGCATCTGCACAAGACTGCGGCCATACGCTCTTCTGCTTTTTGTCTCCCTGCTCTTTTCGGGCGCGGCCGTTGTACTGGGCTTGCTGATCCCCCGCAGGATCGGTGCCGCCATCGACAGCATTGTGGGGCCGGGGCAGGTGGACTTTGCCGCTATTTTGCGCCAGTTGCTGTTTGCCGCGCTGTTTGCGCTGTGCGCGGCACTGCTGCAATGGCTGAGCAGCATCATCGGCCAGCGCATTGCCTATATGACCGTGCGCGACCTGCGGGATGAGGCCTTTGCCCACCTGCAAAGATTGCCCCTTTCCTATCTGGACGGCCACCCGCAGGGAGATGTCGTCAGCCGCCTGACCGCAGATGCGGAACAGTTCGGTGACGGGCTTGTGCTTGGCTTTGCCCAACTGTTCTCGGGGGTGCTGACCATTCTTTGCGTGCTGGTGCTGATGCTGACCATTCACCCCGCCATCACGCTTCTGGTCATCGGGCTGACCCCGCTTTCCATCCTGGTGGCAAAATTCATCTCAGGGCGCACCTTTTCGCTGTTCAAGGCGCAGTCGGAGGCGCGGGGCGAGCAGACCTCGCTGATCGACGAGGCGATCGCCGGGCAGAAGATCGTGCGCGCCTTCACCCATGAAGATAAACTGCAACAGCAGTTTGACGAAAAGAACGAAAAACTTGCCACCGTCTCTTTGCGCGCCATCTTCTTCTCGTCTCTGACCAACCCCAGCACCCGTTTTATCAACGCGCTCATTTACGCCGCCGTTGCGCTGTTCGGCGGACTTTCTGCCATTGGCGGCGGGCTGACGGTGGGGGTGCTTACCTGCCTGCTCACCTATGTCAACCAATACACCAAGCCCTTCAACGAGATCTCGGGGGTGTTTGCCGAATTTCAGAATTCGCTTGCCTGTGCCGACCGCCTGTTCGCCCTCATTGACACCCCGACCGAGACTCCTGACCCGGAGGCATCCCCCGATTTGGGCGAAGAAAAGGGGGAGGTTTTGCTCTCTCATGTGGATTTTGCCTATGAACCAAGCCGCCCATTGATCGAAGATCTGTGTCTTTCCGTGCCTTCGGGCTGTCATGTGGCCATCGTCGGGCCGACGGGATGCGGCAAAACCACCCTGATCAACCTATTGATGCGCTTCTATGATGTCTGCGGCGGCAGTATTTCGGTGGACGGCACAGACATCCGGTGCATGAAACGCCGCGACCTGCGCCGCCGCTATGGGATGGTCCTGCAGGACACATGGCTGAAGGCCGCCTCCGTGCGGGAAAACATTGCCATGGGCAACCCGGAAGCAGACGACGAGCAGATCATCCGCGCGGCCAAGGCCGCCCATGCCCACAGCTTCATCATGCGCTTGCCAAACGGCTATGACACCGAGCTGGGCGAGAACGGCGAAGGTCTTTCGCAGGGGCAGAAGCAATTGCTTTGCATCGCGCGCATCATGCTTTGTCTGCCGCCCATCCTCATTCTGGACGAGGCAACTTCTTCCATTGATACCCGCACCGAAATGAAGATCCAGAATGCCTTTGCGGAACTGACGCGCGGCAGAACCTCGTTTGTGGTGGCGCACCGCCTCTCGACCGTGCGGGATGCCGACATCATCCTGGTGATGAAAGACGGCCACATCATCGAGCGTGGCAATCACGACGAACTGCTCCGTCGTAACGGGTTTTATGCCATGCTGTATCACAGCCAGTTTGCCCCCGTATAAGTCGCGCCCGCGGGGTTTGAGGCGTGTTTCATCCCTGCAAATCGGGTAAGCTATTGATGCGGGCGGAAGCTTTTTTGAAAAGAACGGGTCTGTCGCATGAAGGCAGGGTTGAAAAGAGGGGTGTTGCGAGTCGTTTTTAGCTTTTGCAAAAGTCCCGTTACCGTAGGTACCAAAGGGGGCTACTATTAAATGCCTTCCCCAGCGGGGAAGGGGGACCGCGAAGCGGTGGATGAGGAGAACATTCTTTGGCAACTGTAAATGACAGAGAAAGTGGCAAAATAGCAAGAAATGCAAGGGTTCTTACTGCGACAGCCCCGTATGTAATATCATTGGCTTTTCCAACCTGCCAAAAACCGATCTTCGCTTCGCCATCCGGCAAATTCCCGCGCCACAGGCGTTTTTACAGCTTTGTCAGCTTGTTCAGATCGTAGGGCGTGCGCTGATAGACGGCGTAGTTCAGCCAGTTGGCAAACAGCAGATGGGCATGCGCGCGCCAGTTGTGCACGGGCGGAAGGGTGGGGTCGTCCTGCGGGTAATAGTGCCGCGGCGGGGCGATGGTCATGCCTTTTGCAAGGTCACGGTGATACTCCCGCGCGAGCGTGTCGACATCGTATTCACTATGTCCGAATACGAACACGCGCCGCAGGTCATGCGTGGCCACCAGATAGACCCCCGCCTCTTCCGACTCGGCCAACAGATCCAACGCCGGGCAGGCGGTGATGTCCTCTCTGTAGACATAGGTATGGCGGGAATGCGGGGCGCGGAACACCTCGTCAAAGCCGCGCAGAAGCGGGTGGCGCAGGTCAAGCGCCCTGTGTTCAAACACGCCGAAGACCTTTTCTTCTGTTTTGTGCTTGCCGATGCCCCAATGGTAGTACATGCCTGCCTGTGCCGCCCAGCAGATGTACATGGTGGAAAAGACATTGGTCTTTGCCCAGGCAAGGATGCGGCAGAGTTCCGTCCAATAGTCCACCTGCTCAAAATCCAGGTTTTCGACGGGGGCGCCGGTGATGATGAGACCGTCAAACTTCTCTGCCTTCACCTCTTCAAAGGTGCGGTAAAAGGCATCCATGTGTTCGGCAGAGGTGTGAGAAGACACATGCGTGGCGGTGCGCAAAAGGGTCAGCTCCACCTGAAGAGGCGAGTTGGAAAGCAGGCGGATGAGCTGCGTTTCGGTCACTTCCTTGGTGGGCATGAGGTTGAGGATGAGGATGTGCAGCGGGCGGATATCCTGCGTGAGAGCGCGCCCCTCCTCCATAACAAAGATGTTTTCGCTTTCAAGTATTTCCCGTGCGGGCAGTTTTCCGGGTATCCGAATGGGCATAATGTATGTTCCTTATCGTTGTTTGTCGTTTGATGATCTGTGCGCAGGCAGGCAGCAAATCTCATCGCCCTTGCCTGCGCGGACGGTCATGGCTGTTTTTCCTGCACCATAGACAGCACCCGCACCACGCCGTCCATAACGAAAAAGCGAACATCAAACCCGGCATAGGGCAGACCGTAGATGCGCGTGGGGTCGTCCTGATAGCCGGGGCGCGGGTCCTGGGCGAGCAGGGTGCAGAGCGTCTCTGCCTTGTCAGAGGGAAGCAGGCAGCGGAGCTGCGGTGGAAGATCCACCTCCAGTTGCCTGTCGGCCACCGTCTCTGCAAAGCCGCCCCCGGCATCCGGGTGGCAGTCGGTAAAGGGCAGATAGGGCTTGATGTCATAGATGGGGGTGCCGTCTGCCAGGTCGGCGCCGCCGACCACGATCACGGTCCCCTGCTCCGGCTCTTGCTCAATTCTGACGATCCTGACGGAAGAAAGACCCACGGGAGAGGGGCGAAACGGTGACCTTGAAGCAAAAACCCCTACCCTTTCGTTGCCGCCGAGGCGGGGTGGGCGCACGGTGAGGGAGGGCTTGGAGGGGCGATTGAGAGAAAAGCCCCACAGCAACCATATGTGCGAAAAGCCCTCCAACCCACGCAAGGCGACAGGGTCGCGGAAGGCGGGCAGAAAGCAGACGCGCCCTTCGGCCTGCGACAAGCCGCTCTGGCGGGGGATCCCGAATTTGGTGGGCAGGTCACAGCGGAACACCGCCACCTGCGTCAATGTCAGCGACATATCGGATGTGCCTCCTCCCCGGTCAAAGCCGGCTTTTGGAGTGTTCTCACAAGCAAAAACGCTTGCCGACAAGACAGCATTGCGCCGCAGAATGTGCTGATATGCGCAAAACTGCATGATTCGTGATTGCATTATAGCACAGTTGCCTGCAAAACGCAAGACCGCAAAGGGGCAAAGCAAAATTCTTCTCGCCTTGCGGCGAAAGAGCAGATGCCGGGCACAAAAATCACGCAAAACGGCTGAAAACCCGCCCAAAGCCACCAAAAGTGCGCGCAACGGCAGAATAAACCCGGATTTTTGCCCGATTTGCCCCGTAATTGTCCCACAACCGTTTGAAACCTTGTTGACAATTTTATAAAATTTGTGTACAATTTAGATATTTAGCGGAAGTTTTTTGTTCGGTTTGCCGTGCAATGCCGACCGCCTTCCGCACGATTATGCATTCGAGAAAGGAAACAAACACATGGACGAACCTCCCCGACGAGGCGACATTCGGGCGCAGCTCCCGACGCCTGTAAGCGCACACACGCTTGCAAAAAACAGAGAGCCGGTTTTTGTGGCGACAGAAACCGCATGGACCCGCATCATTCAGACGGCCGGAATGGCCCCGTATATTTTTCCGC
>CAMGGT010000098.1 GCA_946055715.1 uncultured Clostridia bacterium
CTTGCATTTTGCTTTGCCGAAGAGATCTACATGGGCTTCATTTTTCTTTTATTCTTCATCAGAAGTTTTTGAGAGGGGGTGTGGGGAAGGCCTTTTTTCAAAAAGGCCTTCCCCACATTATATAATCAATTTACGATGAATTGACGCGCCGGGCGCAACTGAATTGGTACTGCCGGAATCGGTCGCTGTGTGTAGCCCCTTGCTTTTTCTAAAGAGAAGGCGGGGGTTTTGCGGAAAAATGCGGATTTTCGATGGACAATTGCCTTTACTCTTCGATCAACAGCTTTACATACCCGTCCAGAGTATAGGTCTCGTCGGGGCTTTGCAGGGCCTCGGGCGGCAGGGCGTTACTGGCGGCAATGGCGGCGGTGGGGGTGTGATAGCGTTTGGCCACCTGCCACAGGGTGTCGCCGTCCCGCAGATAGACCGCTGTGACGGTGCCGCCGCCGGAAGCGGGGAAGGGATGTTCGCAGTCTGCCGTGAAGCGCAGGGCTACCTGTTCGCGGCGGACGGTGTCAAGAGAGACGGAGAGGCAGGCCTCCGTGTCAAAAAACAGGCGGTTTCTGTCCAACCGCCCGTGGGGGGCTGTCAGGGTCAGATTGCCCGTCAACCGGGCATCGGCGGGGATCGAGGTCGGAAGCTGCACTTCCATTTTCAGCGGGGTGGTGAAGCTGACGGGGAAGGGGGTGGTCTTGCCCTCTTCGTCCGGCGCAGAGAGCAGGATCATCTGCACTTTTGCGTCGGCCTCGGCGGTCAGCATGTTGCCGCTCACCGACAGGCGCACGGGGGCGGGGGCAATGTAGGTGTCGGCTACCGAGACGGCCTCCTCCGCCCCTTCCTCTCTTTCCACAAAGCCATCCAGCGTGAAGCAGTTGCAGGTGGTGCCGAGGTTTTCCCACACATCACAGTCGCTGTACTGCACATGGCAGGGGCAGTGAACAGAATAAAGGTCTGTCACGGGGGCGATGTGTGCCCGCCGCATGCGATAGCCGTCCAGCACCATGGCCACATCGGCTGTGACCGAGCGTTCTCCCACACCGTCCTCCGAGACGGTGCAGGCACATTCCGTCAGGTAGCCGCGGCACACGGCGCGGCATTCTTTTTCGGGCGACAGGTCGGCGACTGCTTCTTCAAAGGGAATGCGCACCGTCAGCGGAAAGGCGCTGCCGCTTTCCGGTTCGCACAGAACAGCCACCCGCACTTCGCCTCGGCAGAGGAGGACTCCGTTTTCGGGGGTGCATTCCCGCAACAGCACCCGCCCTTCGCAGAACAACAGCCGCACTTCGCCCTCCGCAGCGCACCTTTCGGTGCCGGAGAGGGGGATGGCATCGCTTGTGAAGGGGGTCACCTCGCGTGCGGTCATTTCTTTTTGCAGTGTCTCTAAGGCATCACCTTCGGATGCGGGCGGAAGCAGACTGTCGGGCCCGGGCATCCAGAGTTTTGCGCGGCAGCAGACAGTGGTGCGCAAACTGAACTTGCGCGGGCCTCCCAGCCGACAGACAGGCGTCTCGGCCACCGCCTCCCAGTTGGCAGAGACGGCCGAGGGGTCGGCACCGCCCAGCGGCACGCCGCATTCAAAGTCTCCCGTTGCCTCCATCGCGGCAATTTTTCCTTCCGGGTCGGCATAAATGACAGTAAAGCGACAGCTTCCGGCGCATTCCGCCCGGTTCTGCCCCGTATATTGCCCACCCGGTATGGCTTCCGCCCGCACCGAAAGCACCCGCCTGATCTCCGGCAGGTAGTCCGGCACGGTGCCGTCGGCGGTACACTCGCAGGTGACTCCCTCAAACGGCACTTCCTGTTGCGCCGTCATTTTTTCCGGTTCGTTTGTTGACATGGCAGACTCCTTTGCGCTTTTTTGTTACAGTCTATGTTTGTCCCGCGCCGGATATGCCAAAGCCGGCAAGAATGCGGCAGCTTTCCTTTCCGTTGTTCTTCGGGGGCACCGCCCAAGGGAATGCAAAACGACGGAGGCGGCAATGTGGGCGGGCTCTTCGGCCATTTATTTGTCATAGTGGTTGACATCCCGGCATAAGCATGCTATACTGTAAGCAGTATTTTACTTATAGGAAGGTGTGTTATATGCAAACCGCAATCACCGACGCCCTGTCTCTCAAACGCAACATCAGGCGCACCGCTGTCGGGTTCGCCATTTATACCGTGGTGTATCTGCTGGCAACTGTGGCGATCATGATGGCCATCGACATTTACTATCCCGCCTTTGCCCGGTCGGACCTTTACATCTGGTTTATGAATATGGCACCCCTATACCGTGTGGCCCTGCCTTTCCTTGCTCTGTTTCTCGTTTCCACAAAGCCGGTGCGCCCGGTGGAGAAAAAGCGGCTGGGACTTGGTCGACTGATCCTGCTCATCCCCGTCTGTGTCTTTATTGGGGCGGTCGGGAACTTTGTCGGCAACTGGGTCAGCGCAGCCCTTGATCCTTTGCCCTTCTTTCAAACGATCAATCCTCTCCAATCCCTGGAGGGCACCAATCTGCTCTATGCATTCATCTGCGTGGTGGTCATTGCGCCCATCATGGAGGAACTGATTTTCCGCAAAGCACTGCTGGACCGTGTTTCTCCTGCAGGGGAGGGCTTTGCCATCTTCTTGTCTGCGCTGTTCTTCGGCGCGTTCCATGGCAACTTCTCGCAGTTCTTCTATACATTCGCGCTGGGTATGTTGTTTTCCTTCGTCTATCTGCGCACCGGCCGTGTCATTTACACCATCCTGCTGCACATGGCCTTCAATTTCTTCAGCGGATTCATTTCTATGCTCATCTCTTCCGATCTGGCACTGTTTGAGTCGCTTGCAGGCGTCCCCTCAGAAGAAATACTGTTTACCGACAGCGTGGTTCGCTCGTTTGACCGCATACTTAACCTGGCTTTCAGCAATGTCTTTCTGGTTTTGGTGGGGCTGATCGTGTTCATCATGGTGGCAAAAGAACTCTTCACCGGTGCCAGAGCTTCCGCCACCTTCACCAAACGCGAATGCCGCCGCGCCGTCTGGGGCAATATCGGCACCTGGCTGATGCTGCTTGTGTGTCTGTTCATGTTTGCCATGAACACCTTGGACTTCAACTATCTTTTCGGACTGATCGCTTCTGCCGCCTGATGATAAAAGGAAACGCACTATGATGAAGAATCGCCTTATCGCCCTTGTGCTGGCGGTGCTGTGCTGCCTGACGGTGTTGGCCGGATGCGACAGAAACAAAGACAAAACATCCACCACCGCACCTGCCACCACCACCGAAATGAAGGCCTACCCCTTTCCTTCTTTGGATATAGCGGCCTATTGCTCGCTGCCCGCTTCCGCCTGGGAGAACATAACCGTCGCGCTGGACGAGACGGCATACGCCGTATCGGATGAGGATGTGCTTGCTTCCATTCACGCATTGCAGGCACAATATCTGAAAGATTGCCCCACCATCAATCAGATCACCGACCGCACGGCGCAAAAGGGAGACACCGTCTATATCTACTATGCCGGATATGTGGACGGCCTGCCGTTTTCCGGCGGGTGCAATATCGTCACCGGGCCTAATGCGCTGACGCTGGGCAGCGGTCGGTTTATTGACGGTTTTGAGGACGGTCTTGTCGGCGTTCTGCCCACAGATACCGCCATGGTACGCCGCCAAAGCGGCGACATTGTGCAGGCAGACGACATCGTTTATTTCTCCTACACCTGCACCTATCTGGACCATGACGGCACCGATTTTGACGAAGACGGTACCTTCACCAGCGTCTCTGCCGCCCGCATCGATCTTTCCACCGCTGACGATGTGTATGGCGAGGGCTTTGCCGCAAATATCATCGGTTGCAAGATGAAGGATGACCAGCTGACCTTTGTGATGTCCGGCGACTATGACGGTGATGGACAAACCGAGCAAAAACGCTATGTCGGCTATGTCTATCTGGCCACGCAAGAGCAGACGGTAACGGTGACGGCCACCTTTCCCGCCATCTACCCCAGCGACCCCACCCTTGCCGGCAAGACAGCCACCTTTGAAGTCATAGTTGAGTATATCGGCGAGGAGGTGTATCCCGAACTGACCGCCTCCTTTGTGGTGGAAACACTGAAGTTTGAGGCCAAGACGGGAGACCCTGTCTCTGAATTTGTAACATATATCCGGGAGAAGTTGAAGGCACAGGCCGCAGAAGAGCGCGAGAATGTCATCGAAGGAGAGACCATGAACCGGCTCATCGAGGCGCTGGTCGTAAATGCCTACCCCAAAGAAAGCGTGCCCTTTTACATGAGCCGCATCTATGGGGAAATCGAGGAAGAGTATAACTACTATAAAGAAACATACGGACAGTCTTTCCCCTTCGATTCGGTGGATGCCTACTTCATCTATTGCTATGGCCTGTCTGCGGACGCGGATGTGACGGCCTATGTCCGATCCTATGCCGAAAAGATGGTCAAAGAGAACCTGGTCGTGTTTTACATCGGCCATGCGCTCTCCCTTTCCGTCTCCGATGAGGAAAAGGAGACCTACGCACAAGACCTGGCAGACGAGATCAACGCCTCATACGGTCAAACCGTTGTCAACAGTGCCATGGTCATAGAGTATTACGGCGAGGATTATATCGAATCCTGCGTGATGTATCAGAAGGTCATCGGGGCCGTGCGGCCGAATGTCACCGTCGTCCCGCCTGCCACCTCCGAAAGCTGAATAGGGGCTTTACCCGAACAGTGATATCACCCCGCATGCGGCGCAGAGTTGATTGTCGCGCGTGTGCGCACGGGATACACATGATACAGACATAATCAAGCCCCCCGACTTTTCAGAATGTCATCTCCTGCGGAGATGTGTGTTTCTTCGGGAGAAGTGTCTTTCTACAGAAAAAGAGCTGCTGCAAACGCATTTTTGCGTATTGCAACAGCTCTTTTTCTGTCAAGTGATGGATGATTCGCTATGACACCGTGTTGTTCCGTAGAGGAGGTTAGCATTTTTCCGTCACTTCTTTTGCGGTAGTACACCTCATCCACCGCTTCGCGGTCCCCCTTCCCCCACTGGGGAAGGCATTGAGA
>CAMGGT010000099.1 GCA_946055715.1 uncultured Clostridia bacterium
CTCGCATCACTCTTCCCCTTTCCCAAACCCGGATCCATAATCGATGTTTTCACGTTTCCTACCACGGCTTTCTGCTGGAGACCGTACAGGATGTGCCAGACCTGAAGGCCAAGGCCTATCGGTTCACACACGAAAAGAGCGGTGCGCAACTGCTCTATGTGGAAAATGACGACATCGAAAAAACTTTTTCCATCGCCTTCAAGACCATCCCGCATGACAAGACGGGCACCTTCCACATTCTGGAGCATTCGGTGCTGTGCGGTTCCGAAAAATACCCGGTGCGGGAACCGTTTGTGGACTTGATGAAGACCTCTATGCAGACCTTCCTCAACGCCATGACCTTCCCGGATAAGACCATGTATCCCGTCGCCAGCCCCAACGAAAAGGACTTCATGAACCTGATGTCTGTGTATATGGATGCGGTCTTCCGTCCCCGTATCTATCAGAAGAAAGAGATCTTCATGCAGGAAGGGTGGCACCTTGAGCTGCCCGAAGACGGCGAGCCCGCCTTCAACGGCGTGGTGTACAACGAGATGAAGGGTGCCTATTCCAGCGCGGATTCCCTGCTGGAAGAATACATCACCCGCGCCATGTTCCCCGACAATGCCTATTCTGCCAATTCCGGCGGATGGCCGGCCGACATTCCCACGCTGACCTATGAGCAGTTTTTGGATGAACACCGCAAATACTACCATCCCGAAAACAGCTATATCTTCCTCTACGGGCAGATGGATCTGGAAGAAAAACTGGCCTTTCTTGATGACGAATATCTCTCCAAATATGACCGGCAGGGCAACTCGTTTGTGATAGATGAGCAAAAACCCCTCGGTTATACCAAAAAAACAGAGACCTACATGGTTGGCGTGGGCGAACCGTTGGAAAACAACGCCATCATCGGCTGTGCGTTTATGGCCGGGGATTACAGCCGCCGCGAGGACAATCTGGCGCTGGAGTTGATCCTGGAAACGATCTCTTCCACCAACGAATCTCCCCTCAAAAAAGCCATCCTTGCCGGGGGCTTCGGCCAGGAGTTCTCTGCCAGTCTCTACAACGGTATCCAGCAGAATGTTGTGTACTGCTGCCTGCGCAAAGCAGATGAAGGGCGTGCGGATGACTTCCTTGCCGCCCTGCGTGAGACGGTCGGCCGTCTGGCAGAGGAGGGCATCGACCGTTCTGCCCTTGGTGCCGCCCTCAACGCCCGCGAATTTGCCTGCCGTGAAAACGACCACTACGGCCCCGCAGGCATCGGCCTTGCGGTGGAGGCCATGAGCGGCTGGCTGTACGGCGCCGACCCCGTGCCGTATCTCACCTCTCTGGATGTCATCGCCTCCCTGCGCGAAAAGTTCAAGACCGATTATCCCGAACAACTGCTGCGGCGCGTCATTCTGGAAAGCGAACACAGTGTCATGGTGGTGCTGACCCCCTCCGCGACCATGGCCGAAGAGTTGAGCCGCGCCGAAAAAGAAAGAGCCGCCGCCTACGCTGCCTCTCTTACGGAAGAAGAACTTGCCGCCGTCCGTGCGGACAATGAGGCACTGCGCATCTTCCAGAGCAGCGAAGACACCCCCGAAGCCAAAGCCACCCTGCCGGTACTGTCTCTGTCTGACCTCAGCCCCGAGCCCACGCCGGACATCCCCACACTCACCGACCGCCGCGAGGGTGTGACCCGTCTGTTCCACCCCATAGCAACAAACGGCATTCTGTATGCCGCTCTCTACTTCGACATTGCCGCCCTGCCTTATGAGGATATGTCTGCACTGTCGCTGCTTTGTCGCATGCTGACCAACCTGCCCACAGAGCATTACACCACCATCGGGCTGGACACCGCCATCAAAGCGGACCTGGGCATGCTGACCTTCGAGCCGACAGTCGTGCGTGACCACAAAAACGGCACTGTGCGCCGCATGGTGGTTGCCCGTGTCTCCGCACTTGCCGCCAATACCGAAAAGATGCTGCCGATGCTGCGCGAATGCGCTCTCTGCACGGTCTATGACCCGCAGGAAGTGATGAAGCTGCTGCAGCAGGAGGTCATCTACGGCGAACAGTATCTTGTGGGGGCCGGTCATCAGTATGCCCTCTACCGCGCCCGTGCCGCCGCCTCCGAAGAGGGCAAATACAATGACGCCTTTGACGGGTACGGCTATCTGGAATTCGTGCGCGGCGCGCTTGGCGATTACGGCGACGGCGCGGCGCTTTGCGCCCGCCTGCAGGCGCTTGCACAGCGCGTGTTCGGCGGTTGTCTGTCCACCGTCAGCGTTTCCTGCGACAAAGAGAATTACCCCGCATTCCTCGCCCAACCGCTGGATTTCCCGGCGACATCCGCCACATCGGCCGCCCCCACTCTCTATCCCGCTTTTTCCAAGCGGCAGGCCATCCGCATCCCTGCTTCCGTCGCCTTTGACGGCGCCTGCATGGACTTTGCGGCCGCCGGTGTGACCTACAGCGGAAAGATGGGCGTCATGGCCCGCATTGTCTCGCTTGACTATCTGTGGAACGCCGTCCGCGTGCGCGGCGGTGCCTACGGTGTGGGCATGATGGCGGATGACAACGGTCTGTTCTCCTTCTATTCTTACCGCGACCCCTCCGTGCGCAAAACACTGGATGCCTACCTTGACACGGCCGCATACCTGCGCGGCTTTGAGGCCGACGAGACGGCCATGACCGGCTATGTCATCGGTCATGTCTCCGCATCCGACCGCCCCCTGCGCCCCAAAATGCTCTCCCGTGTGGCAGACACCCGCTACTTTGCCCACATCACGCATGAAGAGCGTGCCCGCCTGCGTGCCGAGGCACTTGCCGTCACGGCTGAGGACGTGCGCGCATTTGCCGATGTGTTCACCGCCGCGGCCGAACGCATGACGGTCTGCACGGTTGCTTCTGCCGAAAAGATCGACGCGGACGCCGAACTGTTCGATACTATCACCGAATAAACAGCCCAATTTTTGCAAAAATCCACAATACCCCCCTCCGAGTACCGTCTTTTAGGCACCGGAGGGGGATTTTTTAGCCCCATCGACACGAGACGGAGTTTGAGGGCGGTTACATACGCGGTGGCATTGTTGCTGTTTTTCACAAAAAAAGAAATTCATTTTCTGTCATTTTTTTCTCTTGCCGCTATTGAAAAACAGAAAAGCATGTGATAAAATGTGAACGACTATGTATAAAATTATTAATTTTATATAGATAACTCTGTTCTGAGAAAGGAATCTCAACATGAAGTACTTCACGAAATTTCTCTGCCAGTTCGTATCCTTCTTCCTGGTGTTCACCATCGGGTTCCTGTCCTGCATCGGTGTGGTTGTCGGCGGTGCGGCGTTTGTGTACTGCAACGTCTCCATCGACAAACTCAACGAGTGGGGCGCCGGTATTGACACCAGCGGGGCTTTTGACCCGAAGGCAGATGTTCCCGTCAACTCGCTGACGCTTGAGACATTGCTGGGCGAGATATTGGGAATTCAGGGCAACTCAAGCAAGTACTCTTTGCAGGATCTGATCGACCGATATGGGCTGATCCTGCCGGAGGAGATCGCACAGTATCTGCCAAGCGATGTGATCCTCAACACCGCTTTGGAGACACTCACTTCTCAGGACGGACTTGTCACCATTCTGAAGAACACGCCGCTCAACTACCTGCTCCAGTTCGTACCGGAGGGGGTGCTGAGTGAGGAAGCCAAGGAGACAATGGGGACTGTCGCTCTCTACGACATCATCTTCCCCGAAGACGAGAACTATGCCTCCTTCCTTGATGAGGTGCAGCTCGGCTTCTTCCTCGGCGTCAGCTATACAAAGGATGCCGCCGGCAACTATGTTGTCGACCAGCAGGGCGAACATCCCACCTTGCTTGAACTGCTGGCACCCATCAATCTGGGACTTGTGCTGGGGCTCTTCACCAATTCCGACGCGCCCGAAAGCACGGTCGCCAATGTCATTTACCGGTCGCTGGGGCACATCTCCTATGAGGATCTGCTCTACAGTCTGGGTCTTGACCTGTCCTCCATTGACATTGCAGACAACATCCTCACCGACCGCTCGGTGGGGGATCTGTTCCGCGATGAGAACGGAGACGGCGTCTATGAGCTTTACATACCCGGTATTGCCCACGACCTGTATCTGGGCACCATCCTCGGTGTCGACGGCGAGGTGGTCGACGGCAAGTTCGTTGTCCGCTACGAAGACGAGAACCAGCCCACCATTCTGGAGCTGCTGGCTCCGCTGGATCTGGGCGGCATCCTTGCGGCGCTTCTGGACGAAGAGTACGGCAAGACGGCGCTGGAAGTGGTCTTCGACACGCTGGGCGAGATCGAGTTCAACCGGCTCTTTGGCTCCTTCCTGCAGCTGGATAAGATCGGCATGGAAGAGGCCCTGGTCGGCAAGAAGATCAAAGACCTCATCCATTTTGAAGACGGCAAGCCGGTGCTGGATGTGGCCGGTCTGTTTGAGGGGGTCTATGTGGGTGACTTCCTCGGTGTCAAGCATTACATAGATGAAGACGGCAACTATGTCATCTCCGAGGAGGACGATTCCTCCGCCATTGCCCGTCTGGTTGCCTTTATCGACATCGGGCGGATCGTAAGCGCCCTGCTGCCCGAAGAGGGTGGCTTTGATGCCAACAAGGTCATTGATGCCACCTACAACCAGGTGGCCACCATCCGCTTCATCGACATCCTGCATGTGTTCGTGCCGGATACCACGGGCATCACCGGTCTGGACAAAGCGCTGGGTGACAAGACCATCGGCACGGTGCTGTCCTTTGATGTGGAAACGGGCACATTTGACCTGCATGTGCCGGATGTCTTCAAAGACATCTATCTGGCCGATTTCTTCGGCATCCCCTATCACATTGATGCAAACGGCAAGGTCATCATCGACGATGAGATCGACACGCCGCTGAAGCTGATCGCCCACATCTCGGCGTATGACTTTGTCAATGCCATCTTTGAGGGCGACATCTTCGAGGTGCTGTATCAGACCTTCGGCCGCATCTATTTTGAAGATA
>CAMGGT010000100.1 GCA_946055715.1 uncultured Clostridia bacterium
GGCATCGCCCCCCAGATACTGGTTGGAGACGGTCTCCTGTGCCACCATGTCAAAATCCTCGCTCATGCCATATCTTGTCAGCATGGCACGCGCCAGTTTGGTGGCCTGCTCGATGTCGTTGGAAGCGCCGGTGCTGACAGATTGGAACACGACCTCTTCCGCGGCCCGTCCGCCGGTAAAGGTGGCGATTTTGTTTTCCAGTTCTTCTTTGGTCATCAGGTAGTGGTTGCCTTCGTCCACCTGCATGGTGTAGCCCAGCGCGCCGGAGGTGCGGGGCACAATGGTGATCTTCTGCACGGGTGCGGAATGGGTCTGCCTGGCGGCCACCAGCGCGTGGCCGATCTCGTGGTAGGCCACCACCATCTTTTCGTGGTCGGTGAGGATGGCGTTCTTCTTCTGGTACCCTGCGATGACCACTTCAATGGATTCTTCCAGGTCTTCCTGCGTGGCGCAGTTCCTGCCGGCACGCACGGCGCGCAGGGCCGCTTCGTTGATGATGTTGGCCAGCTCCGCACCCGACGCGCCGGAAGCCATGCGGGCGATTTTGAGGAAGTCCACGCCGTCTTCCACTTTGATCTTCTTTGCATGGACTTTGAGGATGGCCTCGCGCCCCTGCAGGTCGGGCAATTCCACCGGCACACGGCGGTCAAACCGACCGGGGCGGGTCAGGGCGGCATCCAGTGTTTCGGGGCGGTTGGTCGCCGCCAGGATGATGACGCCGCTGTTGCCCTCAAAACCGTCCATTTCTGTCAGCAGCTGGTTCAGCGTTTGTTCGCGCTCATCGTTGCCGCCCATCCGGCCGTCGCTGCGCTTCTGGCCGATGGCGTCGATCTCGTCAATGAACACGATGCAGGGGGCCTTTTCTTTGGCCTGCCTGAACAGGTCGCGCACCTTGGAGGCGCCCATGCCGACGAACATTTCCACAAATTCCGAGCCCGACATGGAAAAGAACGGCACATTGGCTTCGCCTGCCACCGCCTTGGCCAGCATGGTCTTGCCGGTGCCGGGAGGGCCGACGAGCAGAATGCCTTTGGGCATGGAAGCGCCGATCTCCTTGTATTTGTCCGGGTTGTGCAGGTAATCGACGATCTCCGTCAGGTTTTCTTTGGCCTCATCTTCCCCCGCCACATCCGAGAATTTGATGCCGTCGGAAGACTTGACATAGACTTTGGCATTGCTTTTGCCCATGTTGAAGGCCATGGAATTGGGGCCGCCGCCGGCCTTCTCCATGAGTTTCTTGGAGAGGAACTGACCGAGGACAAAGAAGATGACGATGGGCAGCACCCAACTCAGAAAGAAGGAGAGCAGGGGAGAGGTCTCCTCCACGATCTCGCTTGAGAATTTTGCCCCCGATTCTTTCAGGCGATCGACCAGTCCCGGGTCATACATCACGCCTGTTTTGTAGACGGTCTTTTCTTCCTTGTCGGTGAACAGGATCTGATTTTCCTGCACTTCCACGCGCCCGATGTTGTGTTCTTCGGCCATGGTCATAAAGGTGCCGTAATCTGTTTCTTTGACGCGGTTCTCTAAGATCCTGGGCATCACCAGCAGGTTGAACAGCACAATGATGAGCAACACAATAAAGTAATAGTAGATCAGCGGTTTTTTCGGCTTTTTGACTTCGTTCATTTTTTTCTCCTTTTGTTTTCCGGCAGGCGCCACCCGCCGACGGTCGCCCTGCCTGCATTGCGCAGACAGGTGGATATCTGCCCCTGTGCCCCGGCGGGGGCGCCGTTTTCTGCCCCGACAGACACCCGACAGGCAAGTTCGCCAAAGTCGGCCTTCCCCGCGGAAGGGGGCGGCATCCGTCGGCCGCGGCGGTCTGCCCATAGGGCAAAGTGCAGGGCAAAACGCAACAAGATCTTCTGCCTATATCATAGTCAAAACCGAGGGGTTTGTCAACGATTTTTGCCCGCCGCGCCCCTTCCTCTTTTTCCTTTTCCGCCATGGGGCGGAAAAGGAAAAAGAGCCCCGTTGCTTTTGCCGCAGACCGCAGCTGCGGCTCCGGTGCTTTTGCGGATGCACCGCCTACGGGAAACAGAAGACAGCCGGGCAAAAGGAAAAGGGAGAAAACCGAAGAGAAAAAACAAAAATTGGGCTGTTGCAAATGCGTTTTTGCATTTGCAACAACCCCTGATCGATATTTTGCCTTATGGCCGCATCTGTCGCACGATAAGCCCGGTCTCTCCGCCCGCTCTTGGTATTGCCGAAAAGAGCGGTGCGTGCTTCGTTGTTTTCCGATTGCCCGATTCAAAGCATTGCATCATCGTTTCGGCGTTGCTCTGAATACTTGATCATCATCATCTTCTTCTGCCATTCCGTCTGCCGAAGATGGTCAGCACATAGACCAGAAAGCGCAAAAAGTAGACAAGCGAGGTCAGAAGCGACGCGAAGTAGGTGAGCGCCGCCGCCGACAAGACCTCTTTTGCGGCGGGGATCTCTGCCTCGGAGAGGATCCCTTCGGCCAAGAGCATTTCTTTGGCTCTCTTGCTTGCGTTCAACTCGACGGGGAGCGTCACCAGCGCAAACAGCAACGACCCGCCGTACAGACAGACACCCACCATTGCGATATAAAAGCCGGCTTGGGAATTGGCCAGTTCCACAAACAGGTCCAGCAGCAGACCGACCAGTACAAGCGGCATTGCAAGATGAGAGCCGAAATTGACGATGGGAACAAGCGCCGTGCGCAGCCGATAAAGTACATAGCCATTCTGCTTTTGCATCACATGGCCCATTTCGTGCGCCGCAACGGCCACGGCCGCCACCGAATCGCTGTCATAGGTGCTTTCAGACAGATTGACGATCTTTTTGCTCGGGTGGTAATGGTCCGTCAGTTCGCCTGCCACGCGCCCGACGGCAATGTCACGGATGCCGTTTACACGCATCAGTCGTGTGACGGTGTCGTACCCCGTCATCTGCGAACGGCATCTGACCCCCCGGTACTTTGCAAACGAAGAATGTACCTTTCCGCTTGCAATCGCAGAGAAAACGATGCACACAAGCAGCGCCACCATAAACCAGATATAATCCTGCAAATACATAAGAAACTCCTTTTTTGGAATGTGACGGTGTTACCGCGACAGCATCAAACCCGCTGTCACATCAGAGAGACAAAAGACCCTTGACTGCCGCTTTTGTTTCGTTCACTTCCGCCTCGTAAAAATATTTGCCTTGAAGGGCGTTTTGATACAACTGCCTGCTGGTATTATCCCATAAATCTACTGTTTTGTCAATTAAGCATCGACTGCGTCGATAGGAAGCGCAAGCCGTTCGGCTTGCACGAAGGCGAGCGGGCGCAACAACCCCTTTTCGGGCTGAATCTGTTTGCCCGGATCTTTCGACACGCTTTTGCGAAAAAGATGCTTGCCGGAAGCGTTTCATTCTTCAAAATCTTCCTGATAATACTGCTTCAGCAACTGTTTGGTCCTTCTCGTCCGGGGGATCTCTCCGTTTACAAAGAATAACTTTTTGGAAGAGCAAGGATACACAACCACATAAACGGGCCAACCGTTATGGCCGACAAACCAATCACCGTCTTTATATATTTTTCGTATCTGACGGGTCGGAATCGTTTCTTTGACCCCGACCGTGTAGATGATCTCGATGCTGTCTTCGGAAAATGTGATGACGATCGGCTGGATCAGTATATAGAACACGACGAAAACGGCAAAAAGAGAAAATCCAACAAACAAGCCCCATTCGCGCTCCACCGCGCAAGCAAAGGAAAAAAGCACAAATACCGCAAATAAGAAAAGCGCAAGCCATAAATTCTTGTTGAATGCACGCTCTTTGTTTTTCGTTTTTTCCACCGCCTTTCCCGCGTTTATTGTAGCAAAAAAAACGCTATTGTGTCAACAAAAGGGAAGACGATGTCGAGGCCCGTTTGGCAACGCAAACAACAGTATACGAATGGGATTTGGCATCATCACATGTTGATCAATTT
The DNA here is from genome assembly GCA_946055715.1 of uncultured Clostridia bacterium. Classification (GTDB taxonomy): domain Bacteria; phylum Bacillota; class Clostridia; order Oscillospirales; family CAG-272; genus UBA1740. Next base: position 3,944 of record CAMGGT010000100.1, read on the forward strand.
TTCGTATGGCAACAATTCAATATTTTCCGGGGCGTCGAGGGCGTCGTCCCCTACAGTGCGAGACAAAATTTGTCGCCTGCTTTTCGTACAGAGTAAATGCGACAGCCCCCTTTGCGTTGACAAGCCATGACAAAAATGCCGCCTCATTTTGTGTACTCTATCTGATATTCCACCAATTTCATCGTATTGCTTTCGGCGTTATACAGAACATTGATCAACACATATGTTCCGCTTTCGTCGGGCAGCTTGTTGAATTCTTTCGTATCTTTGTTGTATATGATATAGTAATCGCTTGCTTGCACATCACAAAAATACGAGGTGATGCCGATCATATCGCTGGGTATGTCGGTCATCCATTTTGCATCGCTCGGCAGTTCTTTTTCAAATGCTTCTACCGCGCTTTCGTCAAAATAGATGTCGCTGACAGAGTAAATATAACCACGGGGGACAGACTGCGTTCCCTTTGTCCAATCCTGTGTGTTGATACGCGAATGTGTGGGAATGTCAATATCCAACAGATGTTCCGCATTCAGGATCGGTTCATCGCTGTGAGAATATACATTGGCGAAAATGAAAGTAAAAGAGCCGTAAATGCAAAGAAGTGTTGCCACAATAAAGCCGACGATCACATTCTTTTTATACTTGTATCCCTTTTTCATCAAATAAAAGCCAAACACGATGGAAGCGACAGGGATCGGCGTAAAAAGAAAGAACACCCACATGTTTTCCGTCATCGCATGGTTGATCCCGGAAAGTACAGCAACGCTGACCAATGCTCCCATGATAGAGCAGATGGAAAGAACAAAAAGCAAAACGGAGATCGTTCTCAAAACGTCCTTTGGCTTTTTCACTTCAACCTTCACCTTGCCGGGGGAACTCATGCAAGCGGTGACCAACGCCGAATCGGGCATTAAAGCATCCTTTTTGATGATGTAGCTTTGCCCCGCGATCTGCAAGACCAGATAGTTTCCAAAAGACTGAATTTTCTCTATGTCATCAAAGTATACTTTCAGCGTTCCCGTGATCTCCTCGCT